>NZ_JACVWV010000078.1 GCF_014534705.1 Wolbachia endosymbiont of Pentalonia nigronervosa
TAAGCACTTCTTTTCTAAAAAAGAGGTTTTATCGGTACTAAATATCACTTCCCATCAGTTTAGATTTCAAGTCTACAGACTTGCTGAAAAAAGAGTTTTAAAACCTCTAGTCCGAAACTTTTTTATGATTGTACCCATGGAATACAAACACCTAGGATCATTACCTCCTCATTGGATCGTTGATTCTCTAATGCAACATCTAGGACAAGAATACTATATTGGCCTTTTAAGTGCTGCTTCCTTATATGGCGCTACTAACCAACAACCTATGTCCTTCCAAGTCATTACTAATAAGGAGAGAAGAAATATCGAGCTTGAGAGAGGTCTGATCGAATTTCATTGCTATAAAAATTGTTTCTCTGCAGCAAAAGAACAACTTACTTTACCAACGGGATATGCAAAAATTTCCTCTCGGGAACAAACTTTATTAGATCTTGTCCGCTTCTACACATCATGTGGATATTTGAGTAATGTTGCAACAGTCGTCAAAGACCTATCTAAGGAATGTAGAACACAGCTACTAGCTAAAGTAGTACGAAATGAAAGTACAGACTCAGTGTTACAAAGACTTGGGTATATTCTTGAATCTACAGGTTACCATAGTATGGCATTAGTTGTTGAGCAGCAATTAAAAAGCAGGAGGATACAATTTATTCCTCTACGTCCTGACTTTCGTGTTAATAGTGATAATTGTCAGCGTGCAAATCGTTGGAAGCTGTTAATTAATGATGTGCTTGAAATTGAAAAATGATACCTAGACGCTTTATTCAAGAATGGTCGAAAGTAGTACCTTGGCAAGAGCCTAGACAAATTGAACAGGATTTAATTATTAATAGTGCTTTGCTGAAGCTTTATAATCATAGTGAGTTAAAAAAATCTCTTGCACTTCGTGGTGGTACAGCTTTAAATAAACTGTTTTTTGAGCTACAGTCAAGATATTCAGAAGATATTGATCTCGTGCAGGTAAATGCAGAGCCTGTAGGACATACAATTGATTGTATCAGAACAGTTATGGATCTATGGCTTGGAAAACCTAATAGAAGTTTTTCTGATGGACTTGTTACACTTAGTTACCGTGTAGTGAGTGACGATGGTTTTCCCATAAGACTTAAGATTGAAATTAATACCAGAGAGCATGTTTCTATTCTTGGCTTTTCTGACCATTTATTTAGTAGTAAGTCTTCTTGGGTCAGTGGCTCTGTTACTATTTTAACATTTCAAATTGAGGAACTATTGGGTACAAAATTGCGTGCACTATATCAAAGACGTAAGGGAAGAGACTTGTATGATTTGTACGTAGCACTTACAACTATACATAGCCTTGATATAGAGAAAATAATACATTGTTTTTACTCATATATGAGGCTTAACAATACCAAAGTATCGAAAAGTACATTAATAAAAAATGTGGAAATGAAGCTTAAGAATAAGGAATTTTACGGAGATATGTTACCGTTATTACCACACAAACATGCAGCACTTGACCTTAATTTAGTCTACAGCTATGTACATGATAAGTTATTTATGAAACTGTAATATTAATTGGCTGTGACAACACCTTTGAAGTTTTTCTTTTCAACTAACAAAAAATGTGGTAGAGTATAATAGGGTTTCTTGTAAAAATAAAGTTAGAGTAAAGAGTAACTCAGATATGCCTTTTATTCAAGTTTTAATAGTGCCTACGTTAGCGATAGGGGTATGGATGGTATTTTTTATACCTTGAAGTTATACCTAGCTTAAAAACGTGTTTTCTAGCCTTTTCTTAAGAAATCCTTAAAGAATAATTGAGGGGTATCTTTTATTCATCTTTAGACGTGATTTATATTAGCGATATGGATATATTTCTCTTTATCCATAAAGTTCTAGAACTACTTAAAAACATTAATGGTCATGATTTTCATGTTAGGTGCCATTTGGTTAAAATGTATATATTACACACTACTGATGTAATATATTATATATAGGGGAATTTGCCATTTGACATTTTGGCTGAAACTCTTCCATTTATGCACCTTTTAAGCTAATTGGTAATTTTGCCAAATGAAATTTTATTTGCCATTTGAAAATAGTGTAAGATATTGATTTTCTTGCTTTTTCTTTAATAATTCATTTGGTTATCTGGTAATTTTGCCAAATGATTTTGCATTTTGAAGAGTGTTTAGTTAATAAATATACTAATATGGTATAACATTAATTCTTGCTATACTTGTTTTATGACAATCTAAAAACAATTAAAAAGGTATAATCTGTGAAACACTTTACCATAAATTATTCGTGCCCTTAATAGGTAATACTTTACCATTTGCCTCCAAATAATGATGTGTTGGCTTTACTAATTTGTATTCTACCTTACCTTCTATGCAAATCTTTGTCTCCATATCTTTTACACAAAGAAATCCATATTTAGAGTTAGTATTTGCTATTCCATATTCTTCAGCATTACGAAAGAATTTTATTTGCCCGAGAGTTGCAAGATGATCAATTCTTCCCCTTATATTGCGATCACTACCAAGTCCTTCTTCTCCTTCAAAACTTCTTGCAAATTGTGCTGCAGTATAAATTTTGCCTTGATATGCCATTCTACGAATTAGATTCAAGATAACTTCATGTTTTCTCTCGCGTTCTAAATCTAACTTTTCGCTATATTGTCCTCTTACCATTGGTTCTGAACCTAAAGCTAAATCATCGTGTGCAAATGCACCGTTTTCCCAACGCATAACTATCTTTTCATCATTGCTCTGCGAATAATTGGACTTTTTTCGAGATAAAATTCTATCATCAGGTGAAACACCAGCTTTTTCCGGCCTGGTTAAATACCATCTAGATCTTACAGTATTATTCCATGCTGTTGAACCTCCTGTACCTGTTTTCCTTTGTATTCCAACATCAGAAGGATGCATACATAACAATACTGCACCATCAATTTCTCTTGCTATTCGTGCACAACAATTCTGAATGAAATTTCTTACTTGTGTACGATTGTTTTCATTTCCATCAAATAAGTCTGCTGCTGTATCTAATACAACAAGTTTTGGTTGAAATGCTTTGATATCCTCAAGCAAGTCATGGAAAAAAGATGTTAATTTACCTGAATCTTTGCTGTTAAAATCCATTAACCTATTGTCTTCTCCTACTCTTGTCATCATACGTATTTTCTCTTCAAGTGAATAACCTTTTACACGATAAAAATGGTTAATAGCATGTTGACGACGTGTAAGCTCAAGTCTATCATCCTCACAAAACAAAGCATAAACTTTAATAGGGTTTAAATTGATACCAAGCCATGGCTTACCCGCTGCAAGTGCTGTAATTAGTTGTTGAACAAGAAGAGATTTTCCAACTCCACCATCACCATAAAGAGCAGAGACATAACCTGAAGGCAGCCAATCCTGTACTATCCACTCTCTCTTTGGGGGCATGTCGTCGGTTTTTGACATACTGATTAAGTTAGGAGTTAACTTATTAGGAATTAATTTACTTGGAATATAGCAAATTCCTGTTTGAAGAAACTCCTGAAATTTAAATCCTTCTACAATACCATCAGCAGCATCCCAACCCTTTGGTTTATCTTGCGGAATTTCAAGAATAGCAAGTGATGCAACCCCTATTTCTAAAAGCTTTTTCTCAGCATTTTCAGCATACTTCTTACCTGCCTCATCATTATCTGGCCAAATAATAATATGCTTACCCTTAAGTGGAGTCCAGTCTGTTTTATCAATTATAGCGTTTGCTCCTGACATAGCTGTTGTTGCTGTAATACCTTGCTCCATTAATGCTTCTGCACACTTTTCACCTTCGACCAGAACAACTTCATCAGACTTTAAAATTCCTGGAATGTTGTACAGTGGTCTTATGTTAGGTGCTTCATAACTCAACGTTTTAGCATTAAAAGGACGATATTCTTTTTTTCTTCCTGGAGGATCAAAACGGTAGACTGTGACAATAACTTGATTATTTTCATCGTAATAATTCCAGCTACCAGTAATATATTTCTCTAAATTTTTGCACTCTTTGGTACGCTTTACTCCAAGCCACTCAGCTATAGAAGCCATTACTTCAGGAAAATCTGTCCTGGCATCTTTTCTATGTACTGCTGCCCAAAGATCGATTATATCACCGCCTTCTTTTGTTGCAAAATCATGCCATAGGCCAACTTTACTGCCAGTTAACTCCACTATCATACTCTTTCCCTCGTTACCTTGCACATCACCTACATAAAACTTATCACCGCGAAAAACTCCTCTTGGCAGTAAGTAGGAAAGACAAGATCTAATATTTTGTAGAAGATGTGCTTTCAAAACTGCCGTTTCTTCTATTGAGAAGTGGCTTTGAGAAGTAGCATTGTGTGAGGTATTCATAAAAAACTCTCCTTTTTGGTTCCCTTATTAGTATTAGTTCAATATTTGTTGGAAAAATGTTCATCACAGGAGAGAACGTTCATAAGGCTTTAAAAAAAAGTGAACATATTTTAGAA
>NZ_JACVWV010000079.1 GCF_014534705.1 Wolbachia endosymbiont of Pentalonia nigronervosa
AAGATAAAACGAATAGAGGATATCCACTGCCTCATCCAGAAAATATTGCCGTGCAAGATGTGGTACGTATTCGCACAAGCATTGAAAAAATAGATGAGGATATTACCAGTAGGGAAAATGAACATGATGAGCTGAAGGGTAACTTTGAAAGATTTAGTTTTGAAAAACTGTTAAAATTGTGGGGAAATTAAGAGATGACTATCGCAAAAGAAGTAGTATACGCATTACATCAAAGAATTAAGGATTTATCTCAAGATGCAACGCCTGATAAGGTAGCATATTTGGCTAAGGCGTTAGAGTCTATAGCTGGGCAGAGTACTGTATTTGATATTGTGCAGATGACTGATGTAAAATTGAAAGAACTGCTTGATAGCACAACAAGTCATTTAAGTAAATTAGATACCAATAAAACCAATGCATTAGCAGCAATCTCTGAATTGGAGGGAAAATCGTTAAAGAAAATAAATGACCAGGAGTTAAAAAGCCTATCAATTCTTGACACCAAAAAAGATGCCAATATTGCAGCAATAAATAGTGCTGGAGACCTAGAGAGCATAAGAAGTAGGGTAGATGTTCCAAATGGCTCATCACTAATGAAGGAAATACAACCGAGAGCTATTATTCAGTCTGAATCATTACCTTTTTTATTTGGAATTTTAAGTAGAGAAAATGATTATACTTGGGGTTATGGTCACTTTAACACTGCACTTGGTAAATGGTATGTCGATACTTCATATACTAATAACATGTTTTGCCTTTTATCAGGAGCGCATGCATATGATACAAGTTATGTTTCATTTTATAAACCACCACAATTAAGTTTCTTGCAAGGGAAAAATGGCACATTTATCTATAGAGAGCTGTACACGCGTTATGCAGTTTCTGCAAATGAGTGCTATTATCCATATGCATTGCTGGGAGTAATCTTCGTAAAAAACACCACAAATAGTGAGATAACAAGAACAATAAACTTTGTTGGTTCATCATATTGGAATTCACAATACGAAGGAATGGGGGCATTTGTGGGAACACCTGATAATACCAATACTAATAAGGCACAAATATCATCGATTAGCTGGAAAAATATTTATAACCTTGGAAGTGCAAATAGTGGATTTTTAGCTTCAGGAAGTGTTGTCATTCCAGCTAATAAAACAGTTGTGATTTTACTTTACACGTCACCATATTATTACACGAGTAGTGGTAACTACTACGCACAATTTATGCAGTGGGGAATATACAATTTTCGCAGCAAATTTTTGACCACTGGACTTGAGGTGGATGTAGAAAGAACACTCAAAGCTTGGCAATGCCCAGGATTTACTAATACGTTTGAAATTTGGAAGTAAGAAGGAGGAAAATATGTCTATTTATATGCGTTTCGAAAACAACAAACAAGTAGAAATGACGACACTAGAAAACAAGCCGGAAGGAGAAGGATGGTATGAAGCACCAGAAAACTTCAATTGGCAAAAAAGATATTGTTTAGCAGAAGGGGGAAATATTGTTGAAAGGAGTAATGAAGATATTGAGCTGGAACTACTGCAAAATGCGAAATTTTCTGCATTGTCTGATCTTCGTATTCATTATGATAGGTGTACTCACCAATACGCAGGCTATTCTCATCAGAAAGCTAAATCGTACGAAATCCAGGAAAAAGCTGCGGAGAATATTTTAGCTTCAGAATCAAGTAAATTAAACGAAAAAGATACTCAAATTATTGAACCCCTGGCAAAAGTTCGAGACATAACAATAATTGAAATGGCAAAACTCATCCAAAATAAAGCCCAACAAGCAGTAAAAGCAATAATAAAATGTGAAGAACTTGAAGATCTGGCCGAGAGGAAATTTGAAGCAGCCAAAAATGAGGGAGAGCTAAAGGCTTTACTCAATGATTTTAAACAAAGAATACAAGAAATAGGCAGAGGATGACAGAACAATTTTTACATGGGGTGAATGTTATTGAAGTAACTTCAGGCCCAAAAACAATTAGAACCAGTAAACCATCAGTGATAGGTGTAATTGGCACAGCACCAGATGCAGATGAGCAAAAGTTTCCACTGAATAAACCAATATTAATAGCAGGAAGCTTGAAAGAAGCAGCAAAACTTGGAAAACAAGGGACTCTTCCTTCTGCAGTAAATGAGATTTTCTCCCAAGTTGGTGCAACAGTAGTAGTTATTCGTGTCGAAGAGAGCAAAAATACTGACTTGAAGTTAAAGGAAGAAGAAACGCTGAAGAATGTAATTGGAGGAATTGACGAAAAAACTGGGGAATATCAAGGCATACAGGCGTTTTTAAGCAGTGAAAGTATAGTCCATGTTGCTCCAAGAATATTAATTGCCCCTTATTTTACTCATCAATTATCTGAATCTAAAAATCCGGTAGTAGCAGCATTAATAGGAGTAGCAGAAAAGTTGAGAGCAATAATAGTAGCAGATGGGCCAAATACTAACGATGAAGAAGCAATAAAGTGGAGGAAAAGCGTTGGAAGTAGCAGAGTATACGTTGTTGATCCTTGGGTAAAAGTATCTGAAGGGGAAGAAAAGCCACCAAGTTCATTTGTAGCTGGTTTAATAGCAAAAATAGATAGTGAGCAAGGATTTTGGCACTCACCATCAAATAAAGAGATAAATGGCGTTATTGGCACAAGTAGAGCTATTGATTTTACACTCGGTAATGCAAGCTGTAGAGCAAATTATTTAAATGAAAATGAAGTAACGACGATAATTCACCAAAATGGCTACAAACTCTGGGGAAACAGAACGTGTTCAGATGATCCAAAGTGGGCTTTTCTATCGGTTAGGCGTACTGCAGATTTAATAAATGACAGCTTATTGAGAGCTCACTTATGGGCAGTTGATCGCAATATTACCAAGACTTACATAGATGATGTAATTGAAAGCGTAAACTCTTATTTAGCAGGTCTAAAAACCCAAGGAGCGATCATCAGTGGAAAATGTTATGCAACTTCGGACCCAGCTAACATTGCAAGTGGAAAAGTTTTTTTTGACTTTGAATTTACACCACCATACCCAGCTGAGCAGATTACTTTTCGCTCTCACTTGCGAAATAATGAAATTTTATAAAGGGAAAGAAAATGTTGCCAAAAATATTGAGAAACTTTAATGTATTTGTCGATGGTCGAGGCTATGCAGGAAGAATAGATGAAATTACGCTGCCAAAGCTCACCATTAAAACTGAGGAATATAGAGCTGGTGGTATGGATATTCCTATTAGCATAGACATGGGCATGGAGAAATTAGAAGCTGAGTTTACCTTCGCTGAATACGATACAGAACTCTTTCGGCTATTTGGCTTGATAAATGGAAACTCGGTGTCCTTAACTCTCCGTGGAGGAATGCAAGGTAGTAGTAGCAATGAAGTTGAAGCCGTTATTATAAATCTCAGGGGAATATTTAGAGAATTTGATTTTGGTAGCTGGAAACCTGCAGAAAAAGCCACACTCAAATGCACTGTTGCTGCTCATTATTATAAACTTACTATAGGTGGAAATGAGTTAATAGAGATTGATGCTGAAAATATGATGCGGAAAATTAACGGTGTTGATCAGATGTCTTTGCTACAAACAGCTTTAGGAATTTGACAGAAAATGTAAGGTTTTTTTATTGAAAAATTACTAATAATGCATTATAATTGTTAATATTTTTTAGGCATTTTTGCTATGGTTTTATCACAATTTCTTGATCCTAAGAACAATTACGCGTTCCGGCGTATCTTTGGCACTGAGAACAATAAAGACATTCTTGTTCACTTTCTCAATGATGTTCTAGATCTCACTGGTGAGGCTAAAATAAAGGATGTGCAGTTTCTAAGTCCCATTCAAAATCCTGATATTGCTGCTAAAAAGGAGAGTATTGTTGATGTACTTTGCAGAGATTCTACAGGTGTCCAATTTATTTGTGAGATGCAGGTTGCTAGAACTACTGGCTTTGAAAAACGTGCTCAATATTATGCTGCTGGAGCTTATTTTAACCAAGCTGGCATAGGTGAAAAATATCATAAGCTTAAAGAAGTTATCTTTATTGCCATCACTGATTTTGTTCTATTTCCTAATAAGCAAGCCTATAAATCTGATCATGTTACTCTTGATAAGATTACTCACGAACATGACTTAAAGGGCTTTAGTTATACTTTCATAGAATTACCAAAATTTCCAAAAACTAAGGAAGATGAATTAGAAAATATAGTAGAAAAATGGATATATTTCTTTAAGTATGCAAGTGAAACTAGTGCAGATGATCTAAAGAAAGTAGTAGGGAGTGATGAGATTATTGGCAAAGCATATAATGAGTTGATAGAGTATAATTGGACTAAGGAAGAACGAACTATATATCAACAGGCTAAGAAAAATGAGGATGATAATATCTCTTGCCTTAATCAAAAATTTGATGAGGGTATGGAGAAGGGAAAGATTGAAGGAAAGATTGAAGGAAAG
>NZ_JACVWV010000080.1 GCF_014534705.1 Wolbachia endosymbiont of Pentalonia nigronervosa
GTGTCGACATTTATTTTAACCAAAGATATATAGAAGCAATATGGACAAAAGATAAGAAAGAAATAGCTAATTTATCATAACGAGTAGCAACCCTACGAAAATTCTTGAGTTTATTGAACATTCTTTCGATGAGATTTCTCTCTTTATAAAGCTCTTTATCGTATTCTCTTGGTGTTTTTCTATTGGAACGTGGTGGAATCAGCATTGATAGCTTCTGCCGCTTTAATCATATAATTTGCGTCATACCCTTTATCTGCAATAAGTGCTGCCATTTTCTTCACTAATCGGCAAATATTTGCGTTATGTACATTAAATAAACAGCCCAAAAACCTATGGGTCATATAGCTCCGATAGTACAGAATTATACAGAATATTTTTTCTTCCAATGTTGGTAGTTTGGACATTCTACCGTGGCATTTCTTTTTTGCTTCCATTTTTTCCCACTCTGGCCGGACTTTTTTCACGATTTTTTCGAATTCTTCTGTCGTCAAACCCGTCAATTGCCTAAAAACATTAGGTGTTTTTGCCACTTTTGCATAATTTATTGCCATTTTCTCTCACTAAAACTTTCATTTTACACGCTTTTTTTTGTTTTTCTACTTTTTTCCTCGTTTTGCAGGGGGTCTAATGTTTCTATTGACATAATTTTTAAAACTACCGGTCTCTCTATTGCTGAAGTTGAACAACTCAAATAGACCTCTCTCGAAACTCAATAGATCTTGTTAAGGCAAGATTTTCTCCAGCTCCCATCGTGATCTTGGTGGAAAATCAAGTGAGTTTGTGTAATTTTTCTGCAGTCTTTCAATTCCTGCCCAACCTACCATGACTGCATTATCTGTACATAGATGAGGAGGGGGAAAAAATAAGTTTAAGTTTATTTGTTTTTCTAATCTCTCTCGCAAAAATTCATTTGCTGCAACTCCTCCGCTAATGACAAAATCGTGGATTTTTATGTTTAAAAATTCAGCCATAGCTATTGCTTTATTCACTTTATCTAATAATATATCGCTTATGCATTCTTGAAATGAAGCACATACGTCACAAATATCTTGCTCATTCATTTCAAGCTTCTGTAACAAATTTTTCACTGAAGTTTTAATACCAGAAAATGAAAAATTGCATCCGGGGCGTTTTATCATAGCTCTTGGAAAATGAAATCTGGTGCCATCACCATTTTTAGCAAGCTTTTCGATTAATGGTCCTCCTGGATAATCCAAGCCTAACATCTTGGCAACTTTGTCAAAGGCTTCTCCTAGTGAATCGTCAAGAGTTTCCCCTAATTTAATATACTTACTCACATCCTGTGCAATCAAGAACTGACAATGACCACCTGATATTAATAGAACTAAAAATGGAAATTTTACTTCATATAGCAATCTCACTACCAATGCATGCGCCTCTAAGTGATTAACGGCAATAAATGGCTTTTTTGTTACATGAGCGATAGCTTTAGTCATCATTGTACCAACTATTAGCCCGCCTATAAGTCCAGGTCCGGAAGTTGCTGCAATTGCATCCAAGCTAGAAAAATCAAGGTTGGATTTTTCTATGGCACTTTCTATTAAGTTGCTTAAATGATTCATATGTGCGCGTGATGCTACTTCAGGTATCACACCACCGCATGTTTTGTGTTCTTTTTGTGAGAGGATTTCATGGGCAAGGATCTGTTTGTTGCTATTTACAATTGCTACAGCTGTTTCGTCGCAACTTGTTTCAACAGCTAAAATAGTTTTATTAGACATATGAATATTATACTTTAAAGTACTATAGAAGTTAAGTATCAACTATTGAAAGCAGTAGCTTTATTCTCATCTAGAGATTGTGCTTAACATGGAGCTTACAAAAGGAATTGTAATATTTGCTCCTATGGCTTTGTTATCGATTTCTTCTACTATCTTGCTAATGCCGTGAAAAGAACGCTCTATTCTTGTTAATATGTAATTGATTATCTTTAAATCAACTTTTAATTGTCTATCTGCAAATTTTTTGATTAACATAATCTTTAGCAATTCCTCACTTGCAGGTAGAATTTTTGCGCTGGCAGTTGATAATATTCTAGAACTTAGGTCTCTTAATTGAAAGTTAAGTTCTTTTGGTGAAACTGAAGAAGTAATTAGCAATCTTTTGTTATTCTCTTTCATGTAGTTATAACAGTGTAATAATGTTGTTTCATCTTGAATAGACTTTTTTTGAAACTCAATTTCTGATGGCAATTTTGTTGTTGAAGCTGAGTTACGCTCCTCAAATACATCCTGCGGTGCTTCGCTTGCACTTCTCCTCTTACCATAAATCGGTTTCAAAAGAGGTCTAATATTTTGTATATCTTCTAAAATGAAAGCGTTGCTATATCTGATGTCGCTTATAAAGTTGTGAGTATTTATAAAAATAGCGTCATTCGTCGATTGCCAAATATGAGCAAGGTGTGTTTTACCAGAACTTTTAGGCCCGAATAAGATGAGACATTGCCAAGATAAATCGCAAATTACTAGATTATATATGCTTTTATTCTCGTCTAATATGATATAATTTTTTTGGCTATAGTCGACTTGATTATTATTAAATAAGTTTAATTGCATCTCAGCCTTTTTTGTAAAATTCACTTTTACGATATTTATCAATAGCAAGATCCATTGATACACTAAACATTGCAACTATTGGAATAAAGAGTAATATTCCTATAAAACCAAAGTACGAAGCACATATAGTAATACCAATAACGATAACAGCTGGATGTATATGGACTTTTTTTCCTATTAATAAAGGAGCCAATATGTTTGAGTCTATCAATTGACCAGTTAGAAATAGCAATAAAACGGCCATGCTTTCAAACCATTCATGAAATTGAGTGACAGCACTCAAAAATCCAATAGTGGAATATAATAACGCTCCTATGTAAGGTATAAATGTTAATGCTCCTGATAAAATGCCTGTAATAATAGGATGTTTTAACCCTATAATACTTAGACCTATAGAGTAGAATATCATCATGATAATGCATACATTGACCTGTCCTTTAAGGTAATTGGAGATGATGAAATCTACCCTTAAAAAGTAATCTGCAACTTTTTCCCTATATGGAATAGGAATGAGATTGTTAGCTTTTTCTATAATTAAAGGCAAGTCATGCAATACGTGGAAAAATATCACAGGGGTAATCACCATTAATGACATTATGTAGACTAAATTCAAGCTTGAGCTTAACGCTTGAATCATAAAACTACTTGCAATTTTTAGGGTATCTAAAAAATAAGCTAAGTAATCACTATAATTTTCTGTCAAGTTTTTATCCATCTTTATGTTTAAAAATTCTAATAAAGGTGGAATTATCTTGGGTTTTAATGAAGGTATTTTGTTTACTAAAAAATTCAATATTGCTGTGATTTGTATATATATTATAGGGAGGACAAGTGTGATAGTTAGTATAAAGACTATCAGTAAAACAAGTATTATTAAAATTGTGGAATATAAGCGTGGTATTTTATATTTTTCAAGCTTGATTACCAGTGGATTAAATAAATATGCAGTAATAATTGATATTAAGCATGGAAAAATCATGGGACGCATCAAAAATAATGCACAAGCTATGAAGAGTAGTACAAAACAAATAGTTATGTGGCGTTTTTGCATCCTTC
The DNA here is from genome assembly GCF_014534705.1 of Wolbachia endosymbiont of Pentalonia nigronervosa. Classification (GTDB taxonomy): domain Bacteria; phylum Pseudomonadota; class Alphaproteobacteria; order Rickettsiales; family Anaplasmataceae; genus Wolbachia. The sequence continues at coordinate 3,633 of NZ_JACVWV010000080.1, forward strand.
TATAACATAGTTGACTTATGAAAGAACATACAGGTTATTTTTCTAAAATTAAAGCTAATTTTATTTTTCCAGATCAAAATAAAGTAAATAAGTCAGGGCCACCTCATGAAAAGGTAAGGGTGGAAAAAAAAGAGCAAAAAAATTATTTGTACGTCATTTTCAAATAGTAGGAAACATGATTTTTGGCTTTTTAAGGAGTCAAAAGTGGCAATATTGCCGGAAATTAAGATTAGACCCCCTGCGAAACAACATAAAGAGAGTTGCTGATAAAATCCGGTAAGGAACCCCAACCCGAAAGCTCCGTGCCTCAGGTTCACAATACCAGCAATAATATTGAATCTCATGTTGTATTTCTTCTGAAAATTGCGGTAAACATTTGATATAATTTTGAATATTTTGATCTCGCGAATTTTATTTTCCACTCGCATCCTCCAGCTTTCTATTATGCTCCTTTTGCTCTTCCGTTAGCGGTTTTTTCCGGATGTGGAATTACTACATTACTTTGAACTTTTTGCCATCCTTGATAGCCGGAATCAGCATGTTTTATGCTATCTTTTGGTAACAATTTTTCCTGCTTTCGTATGCGAAAATCATGCTCGATGTGACCTTGAAACTGACAACACTTTCTTCGATCGGTTTTTATGGTCGTTGTTTTCTTTTTGCCAGAGTAACTTTTTTTACGTTTTTTGCTGTCTTTTGGTCGCTGTATCGGCTGTGCTGTAACATCTGCTAAAAATCCTTTCGGGCGTTAAGGTTCTATCCTTTTTTATGCTAATTTTTTTTGCCAAC
>NZ_JACVWV010000081.1 GCF_014534705.1 Wolbachia endosymbiont of Pentalonia nigronervosa
CCTGTTCGCCCTATCCACATCACTGCTGCTATGAACTTTCTGTTGTCCTTTGCACTCCTTCCACTATCCCCTTTCTTTCCGGGTAAACTCTCCTTTATCCTTTCCCATTGCTTATCTTTTAAGTCGTATAACATCCTTAGCTTCTCTCAAAAATTGTTATTATAACTCCTTTCTTTTTGAATGTCTACACTACCTAGTGTTTCAACTATACTGAATTTTCAGTATTTACAAGACCACTATGAAAAAAGTTTAGATTTCGTCATCGTTCAACAAGAAATGTTTGCTGCTGCAGAAAAAGGAGATAACGTAGAAAAAATTAAAGAATATATAAGGAAAGGAGCAGATGTAAGATCTAGAAGCATTAATGAATGGAGTGGTTTACATTATGCTGCCAAAGGTAATAATGTAGAGACTGTAAAATTTTTTCTTGAGCAAAACTTAAGTATTGATGGGGAGGATGTTCAAGGTAGAAAGCCACTACATATAGCTGCTTTGTCTGGCAGTCAAAAAGTTCTCACTTGGTATATAGGAGAAGGAATTATAGACATTAATAATTACTTTGGTTATCAAGAGAAAACTCTATTACATTATGCAGCAGAAAATGGTCACAAGGAGGTGGTTGAGATTTTATTGAATAACAATGCTGAGATTAATGCTAAGACTACTGATAAAGGTTTAACACCATTACACGTAGCAGCACAAAATGGTCATTTAGATGTTGTTAATGCTTTGTTGGATAAAGGTGCTGATTTTAATGCTAAGACTATTGATAAAGGTTTAACACCATTACACTCTGCAACTCTAAATGGTTATTTAGATGTTGTGAAGGCTTTATTGGATAAAGGTGCTGATTTTAATGCTAAGGCTAAGGATGGTTGGACATCATTACACGTAGCAGCACAAAATGGTCATTTAGATGTTGTGAAGGCTTTATTGGATAAAGGTGCTGATTTTAATGCTAAAAACAAGGATGATTTTACACCATTACACTCTGCAGCAGAAAATGGTCATTTAGATGTTGTGAAGGCTTTATTGGATAAAGGTGCTGATTTTAATGCTAAGGCTACTGATGATTGGACACCATTACACTATGCAGCAAAAAATGGTCACTCAGGAATTGTACAATTACTCTTAGAAAAAGGAGCACATTATAATGTAAAAGATTCAAAAGGTAGGTCACCGCTGTATCTAGCAAAATCCGATGATATTAAGAAATTACTGAGTTTGATTGATAATCTATTTATTCAAGTAAAAGAAGGCGATCCACAAAATGTTGAAGATTATATAAAAAAAGGTGTAGTTGTTAACGCTAAAGACAAGGATGGTTGGACATCATTACACTATGCAGTTCAAAATAATCGCAATGAGGTTGTTGGTGTTTTATTGAATAACAAGGCTGATGTTAATGCTAAGACTACTGATAAAGGTAACACACCACTACACATAGCTGTTTCTAAGGGTAATGATGGAATTGTTAAAATTTTATTACAACATGCTAGCAAACTTAACGTTATAAAATTCAATGATTTTATCAATGCTCAAACGACTATTAAAGGTACCACGGCACTACACCTTGCTGCTGAGAAAGGTAATTTACATGTTGTGAAATTGTTACTAGAAAATGGTGCTGTTGTTAATATTAAAAATAGCGTAGGAGATACTCCATTGCAGGTAGCAGAACCCCAATCCGAAGTTGGGAAGTTACTTAACATTATCGATAAACTATTTCAAGCTGTTCAAGATGAAAAAGAGGATGAAGTTCGTTCTCTATTACAAGAAAAAAACCAGAATGATGGGCTTAAAGCGATTTTGAATGCTAGAAACACTGATAATAAAACACTTCTACAAGTTGCTAGTGTTAATAAGCAAAGAAGAGATATTGCAGACTTTCTTCTGAACAAATTAAAAGTTGCTCGATTTCCTAATCAGCAGGAAGAAGCTACACATCAAGAAGGTGAGATTTCAGCTAAGGAATGCCTACCAAGCACAAGTCATAGGAAGAAAAGAGAAGCTGAAAATGAATGTTTATTCACGTGGGAAGATGTGGATGAGTTTAATGTAGAAAAAGATGAAAAAAGAAGTTTAAGCAATATTGAAATAGATAGTGAAAAGTTTATAAGCTACGTTAAAGATCTGCCACAGGAAAAACGTGATCAGCTAATTCAGCTGGCAGATGAGGTTAAGGTTACAGGTCAATCTCAAAGTTTGGTTAATAAGCTTATTAGTAATCAAAAATTCATGAATCATTTAAATAAAGTAGGAATGGTTTCTGGTATCACTATGCATGGAATGATGGGCAAGGCAACTCTAGCTTCTTTTCTTAATTATGATTATGAAGGTGTTGCAATTAATCTAGGCTTTATTGCCGGTGGTCAAGGATTTGCTAAAGTTGCTGAAGCTGCATCTTTTAAGGGGCTTAAACTGGCTTCAGAAGGAAGGTTGTTACTTGGTAAATCTTTAAGAGCAGCGTCTCCTTTTCTTGCTCGTGGAACTTCTGCTTTTATTATCTATGATCTAGTAAACCAGGTAAAAGCATTTAAAAATGGTACGAAAGAAGCACTTGTTGGTGTAGTAGGAGACAGCATTTACCTGGGAGTTGATTCTGCAGAAATTGGTATAGAAATTGCTGAAGCTTTTGAGGTATTAGAAGGAGTATCAAGTGTTACTGGACCTATTGGGGCTGTAATTGGAGCGGTAGTATTTGTTGGAACTGATGTTTACATGGCAGTAAAGAGGGTTGATAAAATTGATCAACTTATTCATCTAACTGGAAAAGAGAGGTTTGTTGAAGATTTACGTGCATTTATAGGTATGCAACCTGAACAATATATAAAAGAATTAATGGAGGAAAAACAACTTTATAACCAATTAGTTAAGCAAGGATTTGAGTATTTAAAACAACATAGTGATATTCAAAGCTATGTTTTTCCTATTGGTCAGAAAGTAGATCTAGATAGTACAGTACTACTCGATAGAAAAAGAACCGATATAAAATGGAGTAGAGTAAGACCAGATAATCCAGATGAAGGTCAGGTATTTTGTGTGCCACAAGGAAATTATGAACCTGCTCCAAGTTATGGGTCATATTTATGTAAAAATGCAATTGGTTTATCTGCGAATAAAACAGGAAGTCATACTCTAATCAGCTTAGAAGAAGGTAAAGATTATGCAAAAGGGTTTTTAAACAGCCCAAATATCTTTGTTGTAAATAATGGATCTAAAGAATATTATGGAGGAAATAAAGATGATATATTTGTTTTACAGGCAGATTTTGTTAATGGGTATTTATCTGGGGAAGGAGGAGTTAATACCTTAGATATTACATCATTTGCTTTTAAGGAAGAACCATTAAATATTCAATTAGATATAGGAGAAATAGCAGACTTTTCCCGTAGTAACTGGTTAAAAATTTGTGAGATGAATAAAATTATAGGAAGAAAAGATAAGGCAGAGACAATAACAGTTTCATGTGATGGTTGTAATAATAATGTAAAACTGATAGATGGTCAGAGTGGTAATAAAGAAATTAAAGATAGAATAAACATAATGGATGATAGCTGTAATTATCAGATGCAAATAATAGTAAGGTCTAATACTGTAGTATACAATCGAGCATTAAAAGGAAGCTTTGATTATGTAGTACCATTAAACAATAGAGGGAGTGCAGAGCTTAGTTTTATTTATGGGCCTGAAAGGTTTGATGTAAACAATAAGTTTTGGTTTGCATATGAACCAGTTGATATAAAAAGTATCGATGTGAAATATGTAAATGTTTTTAACAGGACTGAACATGAAGTAAAGTTCAATTTTATCAAATCTGATAAAGAGTTTAATATAACTATCTCCTACCCAGAAAATCCTTTATACATGCTCGGGAATAATGGTGAAATAAGAATAGGGAGTAAAGATAACTTGTATATGCTACAAAATAGTAATGAATCTGCTGAAGAAATTATCAGGAATTATTTACCTATAGCAAATCGACTAAGTAAGATGTCATTCTTTATACAATCACTTCTAAGTAATGAGACAGTTGTAATAGGAAGTGGAAACTATGAGGTAATACATAATAATCCACAGCATAAAAGTCATTTAGTGGGAAATGGTGGCGAAAATGTATATGTAATTGACTCTGAGGCTGATAAACTTCCAGAGGTTATTATTCATGATATTGATGAAGAGAGTTCAATAGATACGATTGACTTAGAAGATGTCTTGAAATCATTTAAGTAGCTAATTTATTAAGCATAACGGTAATCATATTAAAGAAAATATTGGTTTTTGAGGTAAGAGGAGAATGTTCGTAATCTTTGCTCATGCGCCTAAAATTGGAGAGCCAAGCAAAGGTTCTTTCAACTATCCAACGTTTTGGAATAACCTGAAATCCTTCAGCTTCGGGA
>NZ_JACVWV010000082.1 GCF_014534705.1 Wolbachia endosymbiont of Pentalonia nigronervosa
TACCTCTTTGTTTCTCTTTGCAGTCAGAATCAAATATTAAATTGAGACTATAGGAACGCCTCTGATCTTCAGCTATTTCTTGATCAATTTCCTCAACATCATAACCAAGCTCTGAAACTACTTCTGACCTACTCTTAAATCCATTCCTCACCGCCATCTGCTGTGCCTGCTGGTCTTTTAACGGATCCACCCACCTGTGGTATCCATTTTACATCTTTTAACATTTGGTTATCTTTTATAGTTGTGGCAGAAAGTTTTCCTGATAAAGTCGCAAGTTCTAACCATCTATTCCACACTGGTCGGCAAAATTGAAAGACCATGATATTATGCTGCAACATCGCACATCTTCTGCGAAACTCTATTAATCCAGCCCGAATTGATGAATAATTTACGTTGGTTAAATCACCTGTCAGTTGCTCATAAGTGATACCCATACCGATTGCTATAGCTCTTAACTGCTGCCTCATGAATGCTTCATAACTGCCACCCACATCAGACGGTTCTGAAAATTTAATGTCTTCCCCTGGGTCTAAAAGCTGCATTGTTCCTGGCTCTAAACCTGATAATGCTACTCCATGCTCATTTGCTTCACCTTCACCCATTATATTTGCTTCTGGATCAAGTCGTGTAACAAACCCGGCAAACATTGCTGCAGTTTTTTTTCTTACCAGCTCTGCATCGTCATATTGATCAAGTTCGTAGAGTTTTAAAAGTACATTTGAAAGCCATGGTTCTCCTCGAATTTGCCCTGGTCTTAAGGGTTTATATATATGAAGTACATCACTTGCTGGTACTCTAACAGATTCTCCAAAAGATCCTTCTCCTGGATGCTCTCGAAAGAGGTAATACGCTTCTCTCTGCCCAAGTCGGTTAAATTCAATACCATTGCGAATAATATTCCCATTTGCAAGTGTTTGATTGCTCTTATTATCTAAATGCTCTGATTCCAGTACTTGTAGCTGCAATGGTACAGAAAATCCATCTTCAGGTTTACGATTCCTCAACCGTACAAAACACTCTCCACCTTCAATCATACTCCTACATACAAGGGATTGCAGTCCATAAAAATCACTTGCTCCACAGCTATCTGCTTCATCGGTCCACTTGAGCCACAATTCTTGAACTTTTTTTCTAAACTCTGGATCTTTTGCTTTTGATTGCGGCTTGATTCCCGTGCCAACACAATTTGAAACGATCGTATCAATAATATTTGCTGCATATGGATTTTTTCTTACCATGTCACGAGAGCGACTGTGTAAGGTTTCAATGCTATGAGCAAGTAAACTATTTATTCCACTCCTTTCTGGCTGCCAGTACATTACCCTTCTTCCTGAACCTGATGCATCCCATGCTGAACTTTTAATCTTTGGTTTTTTGAATAGTTGTTTGAATGATTTGAGTAACATTTTGCCTCATTTGTTGTTAGCTGTGTAACAAGTTGTTGCACAAATCTAGATACTTGAGTCTTTGGATATTCCAATAGCTAACAATTTGTGCAAAAGCTTACTTTTCGTAAATCGTACTTCTGTGCCCTATTTTTGTAATAGTTACCGTGTGTCCTAATTTATCCACTCTATAAATTATTCTATAGTCACCCACTCTTAATCTTCTACTTCCTACTAACCTACCACGTAATGCCTTACCAAGGTTAACTGGATCTACAGCAATACGCTTATCCATTGCTTCCCTTACTCTCGCCTCTATTTTTACCGGCAAAGCTGGAAGATTCTCTTCAATAACACTCTTTAAAAATTTGATTTTATAAGGTTTCACTAAGTACCTTTGTGATCAGATCTCCATTTGACATCCTTATAGTCAATAGTTTCTGCATCATCATTGCTTTCATTAGCTATCTCAGCTAGTTCCTTATCTTCTTCAAGCTCTTCTCTTACAAAACTCGCTAAAATCTCTTGCACAGTCTTATTTTCCAGATTTGCAATATCTATAAGATACTGGGCAGATTCACCCTCGAAACTTACATTAATATTGAGTTTTTTCTGAACTTGAGCCATACTAATTAACCAAGAATACTAACTATAGAATATAACATTTTTATATAATTTTGTCAATCCCTTTACTCGTCGAAAACACTATCTTTCGTTTAGGTTTTTGACCTGCTGCTTTCAATTCAGCTTTAATCCTTTGCCTCAAACTCAGTAGATCATTTATTTGCACCTCTGCATACCTCACCACATGATCACCGTAAGCAATTGATACCACCCTTCTGCCGTTTTGCAGTTCCTGAATTGCTCGTTCAACTTGTGCTAAAAATTCTTCGGTGTACATTTTTTTACTCGCCCATCCATTTGCTTTTTCTCACCTTTGCTGACTTCTTACCTTCAGCTTTATTGCATAAACTACTCCACTTATCATCTTGCCAGCGGTCGATACCTAAAGCTATAGAAGCTGCTCTGGCGTAAATTCGGCAATCAAGTGCTTCATTACGGTCTCTTATCTTCTGCCACTCCTGCTTGGTTCACTACTTTGGTAATTAATTGTTCTGCTGTCAGTTGTTTGAAATACTCAGGTGCATACTCTGGAAAATGGCAATACCCTGCTGGAACTTTTTCACCGTCTCGTAACACATTTAGCAACTGAAATAACTCGGACTTTAAAATTGACACCCCAACTGGCCAGAGTTTCATGCCTCTGTAGAGCTTTTTACCTGCCACTGTCACATCAACTCTGCTTGGGCTATTAAGTGGTACTAGGGCTTTGTTCACTCCCTTTACTGCCATTACTTTACCAGAGCTCTGCTGGCTTCTCACCCAATTGTATACTTCCTGCGTTGCGTATCCTGCATCTACTGCCATCATGCTAATTGTATATTCAAGACCACCTGAACCAAGAAAATGATGATTCAGTAACTCTGAAAGTTTGTTCCATACAAATTCTTTTCCAGGGTCTCCTTCAAATACCTGATAATCTATTGACCAGCTTTCACGATTTCTTCCCCAAGCTACAACCTCTACTTCTATTCTGTCTTTCTGAACATCAACACCTGCAGTAAGGACTACTTCTCCTTTTGGTACTGTACCAATAGTATAGGATTCCCTGCGTTCAAATAAATGACGCCAGTCTGGTACTTCTCCTTTATCAACCCAGGTCTCTCCAAGCGTAGTATTAATCCAAACCTTCAGTAATTGCTCATTTTCTTTTGCGTGCTGAAAATCCTCCACTGCTTGACTCCAACTATACCAGCCAACTGGACTGTAAAGACTTGAAATATGAAATCCTGCTATCTTTCCACCTTTCGTTTCGTTCGTTACTCTCCATTCTCCACGTGAAAGCATTTCTGTCTTTTGATGATTTTTTATTTTGCCGTTACATTCTATACACACATAGTGCGCTGTTCTTGGGTCTTTATCTTCCCACTTAACTTGCGTCCATTTTAAAACTTGATAATGGTTACAGTGTGGACATGGTACAAAGAAATAACGTTTGTCAGAGCTTTCAAATTCCTTTTCAATTCTGCTGATTCCATGCACTGTTGGAGTTGAGACCAAAAATATCTTTCGCCGCGTAAATGTATTAGTTCGGGCTATGCTGAGCAAAACTGGATCTCCTTCACCACCTGAGTCTCCTGGATACGCATCAATTTCATCGAGAAAGAGGTATTTTACTGGCATAGAACGAAGGCCTACGCTGCTGTTCGCCCCAGTTATTACCACAATTCCACCGGGAAACTCCTTGCTCTGCACTGTATTGCCTGAATCCCTTGATCTTGGGTCTTTTACTTTATCTTTTAAACATGGCGTGCTATCAATTAAAGGAGCAAATCTTCCTTTAGACCAGCGTTTTCCCATCTCTACAGTTGGCTGTACCACTAACATTGGACCTGGAGTCTGGTCAATAATATAGCCTATCCAGTTGTTTCCCGCTTCTGTTCCCCCAATCTGTGCTCCTTTCATAAAGATTACTTTTTCAATTGGTGATGAAGGTGATAAAGAGTCCATTATTTCCTTTAAATAAGGAGTTCTCTCTGTTCTCCATTTTCCTGGTTCTGATGATGCTGTTTGTGAAAGAACTCTATACTCATCTGCCCATTCTGACACCTTTAATAATGGATCTGGCTTTAATCCTGCATAAAAGGCTGTTGCGTATATCATAATGCTATTGATTGTTCATTGCTTGCTCTGGACAAAACAGGTTCTTCTATCTTGTGATCTACAAAATCTTCCTCCTCCTCACTTTGTATTTCAACATTACTTGATGTAGTTTGACTCTCTCTTTCACTTTCTAACTCAATTGACATTTTC
>NZ_JACVWV010000083.1 GCF_014534705.1 Wolbachia endosymbiont of Pentalonia nigronervosa
TCTACTTCTTCTCTACGATTCTTACTTTTATTCTTATTATTCATACAATATATCCTTTGTTAACTATAAACTTTTTTTTAATATTTACTGCTGTTTTTTTTAGCAGTGGTCGTCATAAGGCCATCAATTTTGCTGGAAGTCAAATCAATTTTTTTATTTATTTATTTTTTTATAAAAATACTAATGATATTAATCATTGCTAATCTTATTTAAAACTTATCTGGCTGTTGTTTGCGAGAACAGAAATTCCTTCTTTAACTAGATGCTTTGCAATTTCTACCTTTTTTGCCTCTCTAACTTTTTCTTTACAAACACGTATGCCCTCAAATAAAGACTTGATTAGCACACCTCGTAACTCCTGACTCTCTATCTTTTTGTATTCTTCTATTAAATCTGATAGCTCTTTTCCTGCTTCACTATCCTCATCTTTTATCGAGTCAGGAAGTAGATCTTTCATACTAATTGATAATACCTTTGCTATTTCGTCCAACGTTTCAAGTGAAGCAGTAGATCGACCTTGTTCATATTCATATGTCCTTTGACTTGCTATGCCAACTTTGCTCGCTAAATCTACTTGGGTATATTCTCTTCTCAACCTCCACTCTTTTACCCTTTGCCCTATTTTGTACGTTATCGAATCAATGGGATTTTTTTTCTCTTCATATTCACCTATAGATAAGTTAGTTGCTCGAGAGATAACATCAACCGATACTCCCACTTTAATCAAACCCTTTGCTATTTCTATTTTCACCGCTTTTCCACTTTTTTCCTCACTCACACGGATGAATTTAGTTAATAAATACAGTATTTCGCGTAATTCTTGATCCTTAATTCCTTTATATTTTCTTGCTAGGTTTAATATCTCTTCCTCTTCTTCCTTAAAACACTCTTTTTTATTTGATACAGGAATGAGGTCTATAACACTTACTGATAATGTTTCTGCTATAGCATATAACCTTTCGATTGGAATTCTACGGTTCACTTTTTCGTATTGCAGTATTACCCAGTATTTTACCCCGATTTTCTCTGCTAAATCTTTTTGGGTATATCCCTTCGCTAACCTACAACTTCTTACTTGTTGTCCTACGTTATAGGTTGGTCTTTCTGCCAACTCGCACACTAATGTCTTCTATTTGAACTGTTACTTAATCTCGATAATAGCTCCTCCCTTTCCTTTACTACTTGGTTGCTTTTGTCCCCAATCTCTCTCATTTTTCTTTCTTGTTCTTCTATGCTTGATTTCATAACCTCAGCCGAATATTTGCTCTCTCCTCTTGCTAGTTCGGATTTTAACCTTCTTACTTTATATGCTAATTCTACAAACCTTTCATGTTTTTTTAGTGTCTCTATCATCTGATTTATTTGTGAGCGTAATTCCCCTTCTTCTAAACTTTCTGCTATCTTGCTCAGCAATAACTCATCTATTTTATAATTTTCTCCAGATTGAACTATAAACAGGTTTATCATTGCCCGTACATCTACAGGTTTTGCCGTTAATACATCAACATTACCATATACAAAACGTTTTAAACTTATATTTTTTTCTAGATAATTTTTCATATCCTCTGATAAATTTACCTTTAATTTTTCATACGCTCCAGACAGTAACATCTCTAATTCCTTAAAAAACTCAGTCTCTATATCACCCGACACCAAAACCATTAACAGATGTTTTATTAACTCCCTATCATTTGATTTGATCGCATAATAAATTGCTTTTTCTCTATCCTCTTTTAAATCATACAGTTCTGATGAATTACTAAGGCTAAATAAATAGTTTGTAACTTCTCCAGAAACATAGGCAATACTGACTTCTCTTAACGGATGATCATCTTTAAACTTTTCTAGCAACTTACTATCTGTAGTTCCTTCTATTGCAACAGCCATTTTACTCAATTTCTTTAGCTGGTCTATGCCTTCTCTTGAATCTCTAGGCGTATTTTTTACTTTATTTAATACTTCGCTATAAAGATTTTGCTTTTCCTCACCACTCAATAATTCACAATGCTCCTTTAGCTGCTTGGAAGTTTGATATAGAAGTTCTGCTAGCACAATTATTACCTTCATTAAAAACTAGTATATTAAATGCCTACTCCTTGACAAGTTAAAATAGGCTCCATCTTCATACACTGAAATATGTTTTCTTTAGGATGTGAGAGGTTAATGCTCGGTTGAGCTTTTATGCTCGTAGGTTCTTGCACCAAAAAGGGGTTCTTAATGGCCATTACAGCTGCTAAGTTCATAGTATTCATTTCTTAGGCTTTTAAGGTGCTTTACAGAGGGATTGATAAAAAGATGTATTATACGTCTAAAGTATGAAATGCGATTCTAAGGTGATCTCTGGCAGCCATTTTTTTTCATTCAAAACTTAAAAAATAAAGAAGTTGAACATTCCTTCAAAATTTAGTATAATCATTAATGATTTTTAACTTACTTTCTTATGGCTCTTTCGAAATTTCTTGATGCGCGCAACGACTATGCTTTTAAGAGAATATTTGGCACTGAGAAAAACAAGGATATCCTAATTCATTTCCTAAACGATATTTTAGGCTTTACTGGCTTATCTGCTATTCAAGATGTTGAATTTTTAGCTACTATTTTAGACCCTGAAATTGCCGCTAAAAAGCAGAGTATTGTCGATGTTCTTTGTAAGGACTCTCAAGGCTCCAGATATATTATAGAAATGCAATTCACTAAGACCAAGGGCTTCGAGAAGCGTGCTCAATATTATGCTGCCAAAGCTTACTCAAGTCAGGCTGATCAAGGTGATGAATATCATGACCTTAAGGAAATAATCTTTATAGCTGTCGCTGATTGTATTATTTTTCCAAATAAAGTTGAGTATAAATCAAATCATACTATTCGCGATGAAAATACTAATGAACATGATTTAAAGGATCTTTATTTTACATTCATAGAACTACCAAAATTTACAAAGACGAAAGAAGACCAACTAGAGAATATAGTAGAAAAATGGTGTTATTTTTTTCGCTATGCAGCAGAAACAAGGGAAGAGGACCTAGATAAAATAGTTGGTAGTGACGTAATAATAAAACGAGCTTATGAAGAGATGAATAAATTTAATTGGTCAAAAGAAGAGTTACTAGCATATGAGCAAAGAAAAAAACGTCTAATGGACGAGATAGCTGCTTTCGCCCAAAAATTTGATGATGGTGTTAGGGTTGGCGAAGAAAGAGGCATTCTCATCGGCCATGAAAAAGGCAAACAAGAAGGTCGAAAGGAAAGGGATATAGAAGTAGCTAAAAATTCACTTAAGGCTGGTGTCTCTATTGATATTATAGCTGAAATTACGGGCCTTTCAGTAGATGAAATAAGACATCTTCACAAGGAAAATGGCTGGTGATCTTTTGTCTATTATGGTTGCTAGCAGTTACTTGTTCAAAGTAATTAAGAAAAATAATCTAGCAACAAAAGTTTATGACTCTAATTATTAATATGGTATCTTCTTTGGATACTTAAACAATTGAGCTACATTGAGATATTTTTAAGATGATAATAAAATGTATATAACTATTACAGGAGTAGGGTATGTAGGTTTAGTATCTGGTACAATGTTATCAGAACAAGGCCATAACGTTGATTGTATTGACATAAATACTAGAAAGATTGAGTTATTGAAGTCAGGAAAAGTTCCTATATATGAGCCTGAATTAGCAAACTATTTAGAGGATAATATAAAGTTACAAAGGATAAGGTTCTTTGACTCATATTCCCAGATAAATCCTAATACGGAAGTAGTATTTGTAACTGTAGATACTCCATCAGGCTCCTTAGGGAGTGCAGATTTACAGAACGTGTATAGATCAGTAAATGAAATTTCTAAAAGAGTTAATCAAGATTGCTTAATAGTTATAAAATCAACTGTTCCTCCTGGTACTACAGAAAACATACACAACTACTTACTTAATAAAGGTTATAACCTTGATTTGGGAGTTAATCCAGAATTCCTCAAGCAAGGCTCTGCAGTATCAGATTTTTTATATCCAGATAGAATAATAATAGGAGTAAAAACTAAGAACCTGTCTTGAAATCATTTAAGTAGCTAAGCATAACGGTAATCATATCAAAGAAAATATTAGTCTTGGAGGTAAGAGGAGAATGTTCGTAATCTTTGCTCATGCGCCTAAAATTGGAGAGCCAAGCAAAGGTTCTTTCAACTATCCAACGTTTTGGAATAACCTGAAATCCTTCAGCTTCGGGATCTTTTTTA
>NZ_JACVWV010000084.1 GCF_014534705.1 Wolbachia endosymbiont of Pentalonia nigronervosa
GTTCCAATAGAAAAACACCAAGAGAATACGATAAAGAGCTTTATAAAGAGAGAAATCTCATCGAAAGAATGTTCAATAAACTCAAGAATTTTCGTAGGGTTGCTACTCGTTATGATAAATTAGCTATTTCTTTCTTATCTTTTGTCCATATTGCTTCTATATATCTTTGGTTAAAATAAATGTCGACACTACCTAAAGATTGTAATAATTGTCAAATTTATTATAGTCTTTTAATCATATTAACTTTTGCCACTGGTTTTATCTGGCATCTTAACGCGAGAAACAGATGCATCTTGTAACACAGTTTCTACAGTCGTACGTGTACTTGTATCTGATAGCTGATTTTCACTGGCTTTTTCATGAATCTTTGTAGTACCAGCAATTAGTGTATAAATTATACCAGATGCTATAAAGACTACTCCAGCCCCTGGACCAACCACAGCACTTAATGTTGCTCCAAGTGCTAAATAGCTCATGCAAACAATATTGAAAGGGCAATGCATATTTGGATTATAATAAGTATTGACAACATTATCGTCATTAGGTTCAGATTGTTGATCTTGTACGATAGAACTTAGAGTTTCTTTCGCTTCAGATCCTCGTTCAAGTTGATAAAAAGTATAATGGGGATCTTCAATTTTATGAGTAAAATGTTTTAATTGTTCATAAATAGATAATTCGTCATTTTTATAAACTTTTCCGTTAAATTCAATTTTCAATACGCCTTTATTTAGTTCACAACTATGTGTTTCCTCTATAACATACTTATACTTTTCATTGTATTTTTCTGTTTCAATTATAAGTAAATTATTATTTTTAATTTGCTTTTTAAGCTTCTTTGCTTCTTTTTTACCGATATGAAGTTCTAACAAAAAATGTGAATCTTTTTTATACTGAAATGTTATTTCTGTTCCCATTTTACCGCCTCTTTAGTCGTTAATATATATCCTAGTATATACTTTAATATGCTAAAATTTTAATAATAGCAAGTCAAAGCAATAAAACCTTTACAATACTACAATCATAATGTTAACTAATTAGAGGATAATCTAATATCTACAATGAGCGATTACTTATCACAATTAAACCCAGAGCAGCAAGCAGCTGTAATGAACGTGGACGGGCCAATTTTAATACTTGCCGGAGCAGGAACGGGAAAAACCAGAACAATTACTTCAAGAATAGCACATATAATTAGTAATGGTTATTGTTCATCTGATCAAATACTGGCAGTGACCTTCACAAATAAAGCAGCCAATGAAATGGCATCGAGAGTACTGGAAATGACAGATGTCAATATACCATGGCTGGGAACTTTTCATGCAATTGCAGCAAAAATTTTACGTAAACATGCAGAAGTGGTAGGATTGAATCCTAATTTTACAATTATTGGTATAGACGATCAATTGCAAGTAATAAAAAACATTGTCAATGAGATGATCCCTAGTGGCCTGGCAGAAAAACATAACACCATTATGAATATTATTCAAAAATGGAAAGAGAAATGCCTGATGCCGTCTGAAGTGGAAGATGTGCAATCATTTAAGTCATTATATGTAACTGCACTGAAAGTATATCATCAGTATCAAGAAAGGTTACAGTTTCTCAACTCTGTTGATTTCGGTGATTTATTATTGTATAATATACAGCTTTTTAATCAGCGTGATGATATTTTGTCTTACTATCAGAATAAATTTAAATATATCATGGTAGACGAGTATCAAGATACAAACGCGATACAGTACCTTTGGCTTAAGTATCTAGCAAAAGAGCATTCAAATATCTGTTGCGTGGGGGATGATGACCAGTCGATATACAGTTGGCGTGGTGCGGAAGTTGAAAACATCTTGAAGTTTTCTGATGACTTCAAAGGTGCAAAAACCGTCAAATTAGAGTGCAATTATCGGTCGACATCGCATATACTTGCAACTGCATCGTGTGTTATCAACTACAATAAAACCAGGTTAGAAAAAAAGCTATGGACGGCCAACACTGAAGGTGAAAAAGTGAGTCTCATAAAGTTATGGGATGGAAAAGCTGAAGCGAGGTTTATCAGTGAACAGATATTAAAATTCACGCAATATAGGTTTTGTGATATCGCAGTGCTGGTAAGGGCTACTTTTCAAACTAGAGTTCTGGAGGAATATTTTATAAAATATTCGATTCCTTATAAGATAATAAGTGGAATGAAATTTTATGAGCGTCAAGAAGTTAGAGATATAATCGCGTATTTAAGGCTAGTAATCAACAATAATGACGACCTTGCCTTTGAACGCATTATAAATCGGCCAAAAAGAAGTATAGGCGCTACAACTCTTAAAAAAATATATACAGCCGCTCAGGATCACAGAGTTTCCTTTTTTGAGGCAGCAAAAATGTTGGTCGATAGTGATCAGATAACAGAAAGAATAAAATCCTCACTAAATGGTTTTTTAAGTAAAATTGAACTTTGGAAAGGAATGGTAACCACAAAAGAACTTTTTGAGTTTGTTGAAATGATAGCAGATCAATCAGGATATATTGAAATGCTGGAAGGAGAAGGCATAACAGGTGCAGCACGAATGGAGAATGTAAAAGAGCTTATCTCATCTTTAAAAAATTTCGACAATGCAACAACTTTCTTGGAGCACATAAGTTTGGTGATGGAAGTAGATAACATGAAGAATGACGACACTGTATACGTGATGACTCTCCATGCAGCTAAAGGATTAGAGTTTCCGTGCGTATTTCTACCAGGTTGGGAAGAAGGATTATTTCCGCATCAGAGGTCGTTTGAAGATAGAAGCGGTAAAGCTTTAGAAGAGGAGAGAAGACTTGCGTATGTGGGAATTACCAGAGCGAAAGAAAAATTAACCATTTCATGTGCAGATAGAAGAGAAATTAATAATCAATGGCAACCGATGCGTACTTCTCGATTCATAAAAGAATTACCAAGGGACAATGTTACAGTGGTTAAAAGTAACATTGCATATTGCTGAAATTAGGGGTTTCGGTAAATCTCTTGCACAACCTATTTCTGATAGCGATTTGTTGTTAAAATAAGATACTCAATTTCATCTCACTTTTACTGCTTTTGTAGAGATTTATTGACAAATGACTGAATTTATGATAAAATTAGACTATCACATAAAAT
Organism: Wolbachia endosymbiont of Pentalonia nigronervosa; assembly: GCF_014534705.1. Classification (GTDB taxonomy): domain Bacteria; phylum Pseudomonadota; class Alphaproteobacteria; order Rickettsiales; family Anaplasmataceae; genus Wolbachia. The sequence continues at coordinate 3,134 of NZ_JACVWV010000084.1, forward strand.
AGAGTGTAACGTGTTTGAGATACATAAATCTTTTAAATTCATTAATACTTGTTTGATTTTATCTATAGCTGTCTTACTTACTGGTTGCTTTGAAACGATGTTTTCTAGTTATACGGTTTCCAGTTCCTTCTCCAGCTCTTTTTCTCGTTCTACTCAAACAATTCAAATGCGAGTAGTAGATAGTCATGGTTATTTGCTAAGAGGAGTAAAATGCGCTATACATCTTCCTGAATCTGGAGCAAGATATTCTTTCACATCTAATCCTGGACAAGTAAGAGTTCAACAGGGATCAGGGCCATTATTTGTTGAGTGTACAAAATGGGGTTATGAACAAGCAAGTGTGATGGTAGGCGAAGATTTTAATAATAGATGGGATTCTGATATGTATGTACCCACTGAAGCTTATACACAATATCCATCATACTATACAATCACTATGAGGGAGTCCTGGTGGTAGAGCTGGATCTTCATTTAAACCAGGTATGAATGCAAGTTTGCTGCTTACTTCTCGATTCATAAGAGAATTACCACTGTACAATGTTGCAGTGGTTAAGAGTAACATTGCATATTGTTGAAACTAAGGGTTTCAACAGACCTTTGCAAAACCTAATCTTAAGATAAGAAGGGAGTGTTAAATAAACTGTGTCAAACCACATTTTTAGCTCAACTCAAATTTCAATCTTCCAGGAAAGAAAATGTCAAGCTGAGATATCCCAATCATGCACAGGCATCGTCCATTTTTCCTCTGCCTTCTTTATAGCACAATATACCAACTTATACAAGGCATTTATGCTGGTAAATGAGCCCTTGGTCTTAGTGAATTTCCTAATTTGTCTATGCAGTCCTTCTATGGGATTTGTGGTATAAACCACCCTCCTAACTGGGTCAGAATACTTAAAATAACTGGATAAATTCTCCCAATTGTTCTGCCATGATTTTATAACCATTGGGTACTTTGCGCCCCATTTTTCCTCTAATTCTAAGAAGTAATTCTCAGCAATTTCCTTGCT
>NZ_JACVWV010000085.1 GCF_014534705.1 Wolbachia endosymbiont of Pentalonia nigronervosa
TAACGCTAGCAAGCTTCTATTTTGAAAGAAGTATATATCACTAATTCTTCCTGTGATTAAAGTTCCAAGGATTCCACCCAAGTCATATACACCTGTTATTAGTGAGGATTGTACAAGAGAAATTTGTAATTTATCCTTTAAAATTATAGGAAACCAAAAGAAGATTCCCATTTTTATAATATAAGCACAAAAAGTAGCACCACATAGAAACCATATGGAACTTGTCATCTTGATATCTATTTGAGATTTCTGTACCTTATAATAGGTGGTAAAGTTGGTATTTTCTTTGCAATATGCTTTTAATATTATATAAATTCCAAAAAGTAAGCATAAGAGACCAGAGTACAAAAATGCACTTTTTGCACCATACATCTTAATTATGCTTGGTAACACAACTAAAGTAATACAAGAACCAAGTTGCTGAGATGCGCTCATAACTCCCCATAATGATGCAATTGAAGAGATGCTAGAGTTTGTAACCATAAACTTGGTAATAGCTGGCCAACCGATCCCTTGTGCCCAAGCTAATAATATTAATGTTGATAGTAACAAGGTTAGATTATTATATGACAAAACTATACCAATGGTTAATAACCCTGTTACAACATTGCATAGCCCAAACATAAATAATGGATTATTTTTGAAGTCCATGACTATTCCATTAACAAACTTTGATACTCCATAAAAAAAAGAAAAGCAGGCAAAAAAATAGCTTAATTTTACATGGTTTGTGTGTCCAGCGTCTGTTAACAGTGGTAGAGCAATTGGTATACTTTGTCTTGATAAATAAAGTAACACATACCCAAAGAAGAATAGTAAATATTGAAAGAAGATGTGGTTCATTCCTGTTCTCCAACAGCTATTTAGTTATAGCAAGTAACACCATAATTATAATAGTGGTATAATATGGTTTTATGAGAAACTTGCAAGTAATTAGTGCATAGAATTATGGGTGTTTAGTATTTCCTTTATCGCAAAAAGAGTAGCATCAATATCATCATAGCTTATATCTCTATGCGTTATAACTCTGATTCTACTTCTTATATTAGCAACTCTAATTCCATAATTCGTTATCAGCGCTTCTATTAATTTCTGCACAGATGTATCACCACTACATAATGAAAAATAAGCTATATTAGTTTTATATAGATCATTATCTATTAAGACTTGATCTATAGAGCTTAGACCTTCTATAAGATACTGCATTTTTTTATGATCTTCTATCAAAGAATTCACGTTGTTATTGAGAGCATACAAACATGCAGCTGAAATAATGCCGGCCTGATGCATACCTCCACCAATTTGAAATTTATAGTACCAAGCTTTTTCAATAAAATCTTCACTTCCTGCCAATACTGCACCCATTGGAGCACCTAATCCTTTACTGAAATCAATGAACACCGAATCAAAATAACTTGCATACTCCTTTGGTGATATTTTAGTATGAGCACAAGCATTGAATAGCCTTGCTCCATCTAAATGAGTAAATACATCGTTTTTTTTGCAGAGACTTGAGATCTCTTGAATATATTCCAAAGGCCACACAGCTCCACCACCAAAATTCGTTGTTTGTTCGATAGAAACAAGCCCAACTCTTGGAACATTTCTTAAACTAGGACGGGTAATACACTCAACAATTTGCTCTCCAGTAAATATTCCTCTCGTCCCTTTTATAGGCAAAGGAGTGGCATGTGCCTGAGCTGCAATCAAGCCAGATTGTACTATTAGCGGATGTGAAGTTTCATCAAGTAGCAAGTAATCACCTGGTCTTTGAATATGCACTTTATAAGCAATTACGTTGCACATCGTTCCTGAAATCAAAAATATTCCTGCTGGTTTACCTAGTATTTTACATGTGGTTGCTATTAATTCGTTCACAACTGGATCTTCACATGCAGCTTCGTTTCCAACTTTTGCTTTAGCCATTACTTCCCTCATTTTAGCTGAAGGGTCTGTGTTTGAATCGCTAAAAAAATCTATTTTTACTCTCATACTAAATTTAATATAACCTCCTTTATAATTTCAGTAGCTCTTATGATGTCTGTTTCCTCTATGCCAAGGTGGATAACTGCTCTTATATGAGACTCGAGCCAAGGAAAGAGTAGTAAACCATAAGCTTGACACTTGCTCAAAAAAATCTCATTAGTTATGCTTAGCTCTTTTATACTAAAGCTTACTATGTTAGTTTCCGGATAAGGCAGTATCAGTTTTATATATGGAATTTTTTTTATTCTATCTGCAAACAATGTAGCAAGCTTATTGTCTTCTTTAAGCCTAGAAATATTATTCTGTAATACATACTTTGCTGCATTAGCACAATACCCTATTTGATGATAACCACTACCTAGCCAAACCTGTAGCTTTTTAGCCTTTTCAATTATCTCTCTTCTACCCATAAGTATTGAACCAAAAGGAGCTCCAAGTCCTTTGGTAAAAGAAAAGCTCATTGTATCCACATACTTAGCATAATCTGCTAAAGCAATATTTGTTTCAACATGAGCATTAAATATTCTTGCACCATCTAAATGAAGATTTATATTGTAAGTTTTTAGAAAGTGATATAATTCGACTTGTTTCTCAAAAGGATAAATTTTACCATTAAACCCGTTGATACTATTCTCTATAGAAACTAGGCTCACCTGAGCAAAAATTTTATACCTTGGCTTAGAATTAATAGCATATTCTACTTCATCAACATCTAAGATTCCACTACTATTTCTAATACAGTTGAACACTATATTATTTACTTTTGCATTGCCAGCACTATCAAAAAAATTAACATGATAGTTATAATGAGTTATTAGTTCATCACCAGGACTTGTTTGACTGGCAATAGCTAACCTATTTGCAAGCATACCGCTGGTTAAGAATAATGCTTCTTCTACTTTGAATAATTGTTTACAATATTCCGATAAGTCATTACAGCTTTTGTCTTCACCATAAGCATAATCTCCAACGGTTGCATTGCTTATTGCATGTATAACATTGGAGCTTTGTAAAGTTGTAGTGTCACTTCTAAGGTCAATAATTTTTTCCATCTTTTTTATCATTTAAATAGCCAACTTGAGCATCCCAAAATTCTTTGTAAAGACCTTGCCTAGAAACTAGTTCAGTGTGTTTTCCATCTTGGACAATTTTTCCTTTATCAAATACCAGAATTCGGTCCATGTGTAAAAGTGTAGAAATACGGTGTGCTATAATAATGGCAGTTTTATTTTCCATTAACTTGAATAAACTCGTTTGAATTGTCTTCTCTGTTAAGGAATCCAACTGACTAGTTGGCTCATCGAGAAGTAATATCTGAGCGTTTTTTAAAAATGCTCTTGCTATGATTATTCTTTGTCTTTCTCCCCCAGATAACTTTATGCCTTTTTCTCCAACTATAGTTTCATATTGATTTGGTAGAGTCATAACGAAATCGTGAATACCAGCCAACTTGGCAGCTCTCATTATTTCTTCGATAGTAGATTGAAGTTTACCGTACATAATATTTACTAAAATAGTATCATGAAATAACAATGGATCTTGAGGTATTACAGATATTTGTTGCCTCAAAGAACTCTGTGTAATTTCTGATACTACTTGATTATCAATCTGTATATTACCTTTTTTGACGTCAAATAGCCTTAGGATTAGATTTATAAAAGTAGATTTACCACCTCCAGAATAACCAACCAGACCTACCTTTTCACAAGGATTAATAGTAACTGAAAAATCTTGAAATAATGACTCCTGACCTTCATAAGAAAAAGAAATGTTATTAAACGTTATTCTTCCGCTTAATAAATTTAATTCCTTAGCACTTTTCTTGTCTTGAATTTCAGGTACAGTAGTTAAGATTGGTAATGCATCTAAAACTTTGCCAAGGTGAGCAGAAAATTGGGTAAGATTTCTAGTTAAGTGGTTAAGAAACTCGACAATGGATATATTAATTCCAAGTACAAGAGCTATATCTCCTATTGCAACCTTATTTAATTGATAATC
>NZ_JACVWV010000086.1 GCF_014534705.1 Wolbachia endosymbiont of Pentalonia nigronervosa
CTTTCACTGCCACTTTGAATTACTCCATCATGCAGAATAGCCCAGCCGGTTTGTTTGCCTAGATCTAGTGTTAGTATTGACATTTATTTTCCTATTACGATATCAACCAGTTTTTGAATTAAAAATCTATTGCTCTCATCATTAAAGTTGCTAAATTAAAGTTCAGTAGCACAGATTCCTAAAATATCGTCTGGTTCCTTCAAAATATGCTATGGAGGTTTACATAGATTTTTGCAGGCCAACAACGGATACCCAAGAATCTTGCGCTACCTAGTAGTTAAATACGTCAAGAAATTTCTTCCTGCTATTATATATATTCACCGAAATTACGAAAACTGTTCACTTTTTTTTGAAATTTTTTTCATATCACTACTTGACTTTTACATCCGCTGTAGGTGTAGAAAATTTGTCTTTTGAAGACCACTGCTTTGTTCATATGTCTCCTCAAATAGGGCATAGCTAAGAACGTAATTCTTTCATCACTTTACTTCTTTCATCCATTAGCTTATCCTCAATTTCTCTATATTTTTCAGTATCCTCTTCTATGCTTTCCAACTTTTCTAAGCCTTTTTCTAGCAAGTCAATCAAAATATCTACTTTGTGTTTTACGTGATTTCTAAAAATTCCTATATGCTGGGAAATAAGACCAAGTAAAAATACATCTCCTTGAAAATTCAGTTCTGGCTGGTGTATAAATAACCTAGTCAATTCGATTGTTACTTTTTTTCTTTCTGCTATAGAACCATGCTCAGCCTTTTCTAAAAATTTAAAAGTATCAATATTATCGCGCAAAAAGTTACTGAATCTGAGCTCTCTTTCTGCGTAATTTCTCATGCTACTTGTCAATTTAGGTCTTAGTTCTTCATACATCTGAGGCAATAAGTTATCTAATTCATTCAACTGTTTTAAATCTTTATCATAAACTGAAGAGTGCATGATTAAAACAAGGCGCCTATTTAATTTTCCAAAGAAGCTTAGAATTGCTACTCCATTAAGCGGGTTATCATCACCATGAAAAGACATCAATAATTTCTTATCTGTTGTTTTTTCTATTGCAGTAGCTAATTTACTCAATTGTTTCAATTCTCTTAAGCGCTTTCCCTTAGCTTCATCTACAACTTGCTTATAGAGACTTTGCTTATCTTCATCACCTAAAGACTCACAATATTTTCTCAATTGCTCAGGAGTCTGAGATAAAAGTTGTTGTATTTTCATAATAACCTCCAATATACCAAAACCTCACCAGCTCTTGTTATATATATTCACCGAAATTACGAAAACTGTTCACTTTTTTTTATATATTTTACAACTGATAAAAAACATGCTAAACTGAGGTGAAGGTTATTTTGTGATAGATAAAAATTTGAAGTAAAGAATAATTAATGAGTGCCTTTTCCTGCGCTTTTAAGAGCTATTACAAGCGTTTATTGGGTTAGTGTGGTATAAATGTACCCTTAAGTCACAGAATCGTCTTAAAACGTAACTACGAACCATTTGTTCTTTTTTGTTCGATGTAAGTATTTTAATAATGGTTTCTTTTTGTTCTTCTTTTTTTTTGCTTTATGATTTTACATTTTATTTATTTTATTACTGTTATTATTTATTGCTATTATATATTATATATATAATATATAAGGGTTTTGGGAACGTAGAATCCGCCATACTGGCCGACTTTAGATACATGATTACCGGTAATGCTTTTGGGAATGTAAGGCAAAAGACTAGAATTTATGCAGCTTTTAGCTTCCCTATTTCTAATTGCAGATTTGGGAACTCGGTAATTGGGAATGTAATTCAATCATCGGTAGTGTCTTTTTTAGTATATTCTATCTCTTTAAACTAGAAAATTACTACTTACAATACGTATTAGGGTCGCAATTTATACCTTGTAAGTTAAGAATTTTGATTAAAAAATAATATAAAAGTTTTGTACTTAAAAATATATCCTCTATAAAACCATTCGGTCATGATTCTGTAGAGGCTTAAAAAAAATAAAGAGGACTTACGCTTATTAGTTTTTATTTCATAGAGTAGCTAATACCTTCGGCTCCAGGAGTGAACTTTCCTATACCACGAGCAAACGGTCCTGTTGAGATATCAAGCCACTTGTCTTCTTTTGAACCCACAGACATTCCTTTTACTAATCTTGGTGGTCTTTCTTGTAAAAGTTCCTGTATTATGCGCTCTAATTTATTCCTACCCATACTGTGGAATTTTTCAGGCAGTCTATGACGTTGTTTATATACTCCTGTATTTCCTGTGTGGGTAAATGGATGTCCTGCAACAGCAGCTCGTGTAATTGCATCGATAAGGTACATTTTGAGATCTTTATCACTAATATCTCCAACTTTTAGTTGTTCTGTAATGTTCTCTAATAGCCCTGTTTCCTGATTTCTCAGATATGTACGTATAGTTCGGTCTGCTAAACCATTTGCCTTAACAACTGCCCCATGAAATAAAGCATTCTGCCTTGGCATTTCTCCTATTGACTTAAAGATTTCTAGCCTAGCTGTATTTTCTATTGGCCAAAAAGCATATGAGCATCTAACACCATTAACAAGGGCAGAGGTACCTCTTATTGCATCGCGTGCTTGTTCAGCAGTTAATATAGGTTTGTCACTCTTTGGCTTTCTCATGTGGTGAGCAGTAATAATTGAAGCTCCAGTGCTACTTGCTAGATCAGACAATAGACACATTAGATAATCTCCTACAGCTGGATCAGCATTTATATCTGCATGAATGAATGATGCAAGAGGATCAAACACGATTAATTTTAAATCCTTAATTTTTTCAAGTTGCTTTATTACAGACTCAAATTCAGGAGAAATCTCAACAATTTTACCACGAACATTTTTTAAGATTGTAAGTGACCCTTTGACATTTGGTAGTGGTACAACAAACAACTTATCTTTATGTTTTAATCTTTCACACTTAGGGTCAAGGCGTTCAAGGCGACGATGTACCTCACCTGCATCATCTTCTGCTGAAAAAACTGCCACTGATCCATGTTCAGTAACAAGAGAACCAAAACCACATATTTGATCTGTATCATTCGCAACTTTCAGTGCTAAATCAAGCAGTAACATTCCTTTTCCTGTATCTCCCATAGCAGCCACTATTGAAGTAACACCTAAAGGAAACATCCCTTCAACAAGAAACTTTTGCTCTGGTACTGGACCTGTAAAACGTTCTACATTCCAGTCTAAAATGTTCAGTGGTGGTTTGGTGATTACTTTTCTTGTGTTATTCTCAATAAAATCAGAAATGTAATTTCTTTGTCCCTCTTTTTGAACTGTCGAGAATTTCTCGGTAGTTGATAGTTCTTTTTCTGTATACAGAATTTGAGTAGTTGAAGATAAAAATTTTTCAATATCTATCCCTTCTGTAACACCATCAGCAACGTCCCAACCCTTTGGTTTATCTTGCGGAATTTCAAGAATAGCAAGTGATGCAACTCCTATTTCTAAAAGCTTTTTCTCAGCATTTTCAGCATACTTTTTACCTGCCTCATCATTATCTGGCCAAATAATAATATGCTTGCCCTTAAGCTGTGACCAGTCAGTTTTGTTAGCATCTGCATTAGATCCAAACATTGTTGTTGTAGCTGTAATACCCTGTTCAATAAGAGCTTCTGCACACTTTTCTCCTTCCACTAGAACAATTTCATCAGACTTTAAAATTCCTGGAATATTATATAAAGGCCTCAGTCCTTCTGGTGCACCATATATACCTCGCTTCACATCAAAAGGCTTATATTCTTTTCTCTCTCCAGTAGGATCTTTGCGAAAAACCTTAACAATCACCTGGCCATTTTCATCATAGTAATTCCAGCTATAAGTAGCAATCTCATCAAGTTTCTGATTAATGTATTGCTCTTCTGGACGTTTCTTATCATATCCGAGCCACTCAGCTATAGAAGCCATTACTT
>NZ_JACVWV010000087.1 GCF_014534705.1 Wolbachia endosymbiont of Pentalonia nigronervosa
ATCATTGAAAATAATGACCTATTGGTTAAGAAATACGTGAAAAATTGGTATGAACGTCAAGCACAATCTAATCCTTATCAACCTATAGGAAAGTAATCATTTGCATTTTGCACTGTTAATCTTGAATTCATCTAATTCCTCAGAAAGATTTTTTACCCTTTCCTCAAGCACAAGCACTTTCTCCATTAACCCATATTCAATTAGCTTGTCATGTATCTGTACACGTGAATCTAGCTTAGCCAACCACCAGATGACAGTTATAACCCCAGTTGCGGATTAAGCAACGAAGTAAAGCATAGAAATAGAGGGCTTTTTGGACTGCAAGGAATATGAAGCGAGCGTAGAAAGAATGTGCACCAAAAAATTTACCGGTGATCTGTGACGAGAGTGCTCAATCTCAAATTTATTTTTCAGAGAGCCAAAAACCGTTTCAATGATCGATCTTTTTCTCAGTAAAATCTTCTCCTTCAGTGAAATGAGTACATTTTTCATATCTTTTCTAATATTAGTGACGAGTTTTAGGCCTCTATCGAAAAGTTTCGCAAAAAGCTCTTTCTTTATATAGCCCTTGTCACCGAACAAAAGTCCGGTCAGTTTTTTAGTTAAATGTGGCACAGGTTTTCTATCGTCAACATTACCTTTAGTCAACGTAATCCCCTGAATTTCGCCCATTTCATTGATTACCAGATGCAATTTGAAGCCAAAAAACCAGCCATAAGTGCTTTTTCCTAATTTTGCAATTCCAGCAAAAACCTTGTTTCTCGAGATTCTTTTTGGATGACACACTGCAATTGAAGTTGCATCTATATATGAAATTCCTGTCATTTTTGCTTGATCGCAAAACCACTGCAGCAACAGCACTAAATACCATAAAACCCGCGATTTTAGCGCAATAAATCTGGTATATGAAGGCAATTTTGGAAATGCATTTCCATATAATAATTTTACATAATATACATAAAAAGATTTGAAGTCTCCGCATCTAGATTGGTGGTACAGAAGTATTATTGTAAGAATCTCTGAATGCGTTATTCCTGGCATCCTACTAGACTTTTTGCCACTTGGTAGGAGTTTTTTCTCGAAATTTTTGTCTATTGCATTGCAAAAATCGTCGATAAAGCAAAATAATTCTGTTATATTTTCATTCATGGGTAACCTCTCTATTTTTTAAGATAAAATATCTCAGAGTTTACCCTTTTTTCCTCACTTTTTCACCTCTTTCTAATCCACAACTGGGGTTTATAGTCTGTATTATCATCGTTATTATTACTGCTAATGGGACTTTTTGATTTTGCATGGATATAAAGCTGATAACGGATTACTTTTTTGATTTGTACTGGTCTTCAGCTTGAGCAAGTAGCTTTATTATTTCTCTATATGGCTTGCCCTTGTTTTTGTCGTACCGTGATTCTATTACAGACATGTCTCTTGGATTTCTTCCATCACTACCTCTAATGTTTGGATTTGCACCATTTTCTAGTAAAAACTTAACATTTTCTAGATATCCACCATCAGCAGCGTGATGTAGTGCTGTTCTCTTAAAAGCATATTTATCAAGCACATCTATATTTACTTTTTCTTCTAATATTAAAAATCTGATAATATCTAAACATCCTTTTCTTGCCGCATAATGTAACGCTGTTTTACTCAAGTTTGGAGCCATGTCCTTTACTAAAAGTTTTGTTATTTCTAAGTTACAACTACTAGTAGCCACTTGTAATGTTTTGTTGTAATTATCTGTAGCTTTGGATTTTTGATAGCAATATGTAATAACAACACATACCACTAGTATCATAAGCCATACAAAATGTATTTTATCTTTTTCATTATATTTCAGTTTATTCATACTCAGCAGTTTCTTCATATTAAATAGACTATTTACTTATTTTTTCTTAACACCATTTACTTACTTAAAGATGCAGATAATGTAGTAAGATAACCTGAGCTATTTAAGGTATGCTCTGCTCTATTAACTACCCATTCGCCATCTACTGCTTGATTAAAGCCTATAAGATTAAGTTTTGCCTCTGCAAATATTTGAGGATTACCTGGCATTGTTATCTCTAAAGTTTCATTGCTGCGTTTTAATTGTTTTAGCTTGGCATTTGCTGCACTTAGTGCTGACTCTGCATTGGGATAAATTTCCAGCATAATATAACTTGGTTCACCGCTACCAACCATTTCTTTAATAGTCTCACCCTTTTCATAGCTATACCACTTTGCTATTACGGAATTGTACTTATCACGTACGGTAAAATGTACTTGCCAGTTAGTTGTATCTTGAGGTTTAATAGTCGTTGTTCCTAATGCTTTTCCTGTCGCTGATTTTGCCATATTTTTGGGAATGAATAGTATGTACCCTCCAGCTAATTTTGCCATTGCCTCTCGCTCCACTGCTATTTTTGTTAACAGACTTATGTCGCTCTCCTCAGTTTGATTAATGTGAGGTATAAGTACATCTTTAAATTCCTCTGCAACTTTATACCCATACCCATGTTTCTGAGCTATTTCTTTCACTAAGTTCTTCAGGGTAATTTGATGCCATTCTCTAGATACTTTTTCTTTTAATGATATTCTCAAATTTGTTGCATGGGCTTTGATTAGCAGAGTTTTGGGTGGGCTTTGTATTGTTACTTCATTGACTGTATATATACCCATTGGCAACACACCTGTTTCTCTATAACCTAGAGCAATATTTAATTCATTTGGAACATCTACATCTTCATTTTCATAGTTGACACACACTTCTGCCACATCATCAATAGTTCCAGACTCATCGGTAAGGTGTATCGATATCACATGGTCCTTTATTCCTTCTATGCTAAATTCTGGGTTCATTCCCATACCTTTAAAACAGATTTCTTCAATGGTTCTTTTATTATAGGCAGCTTAATTTTCAACCCTGATGGCAGAGAACCACTATACTCTGCAAGACCAGGATTAGCTTCTAAAACTACTTCCACCACCCCTCCGGTTGCTCCATAATGCCTCCAGCAAATTAAATCTATCATTTCTCCCTCCTTAGTCCAGTAATATGTTGTCATTTTCAGTTAAACCTCTTTAAACTTATATTGAACTCAACTTTTCTTGGTAGACCAGCAGGAAAAAATGATGTTTGTTTCTCTTCTAGTTGTATAATTACAAACTGCCCCAAAACATTACCTGCATTATCTACTAAAGAGTGAGGTACTTCTGTTTCCTTTAAGTTCTTTAATTGATTTAAGCCATTAAAGTTACGAAGATAAATAATTCCCTCTAAGTCTATGTTTTCTACTCCTTGACCGATATTTTGTAACAACGGTGCTTTACTAACACACTCTATAGTACTCCAACGACTTTCTTTGCTATACTTTATACTTGCTGGAGAAAGCTTATGTGGACCAAATGATAGCATCAGTAAATCGGCTCTATTGAATCAAATAAAACATCACGTGACTTTTCCCTTATTCTTTTTATCACTGCATCAGCAAGGCTACGTACATCTTGGTTGGGTTCTGCTTTAATACTTATATTAAATGTGAACGCTTGATTAACAACTTTCTGTTCACACTTACATTTTATACAATCTTTCGGACTTTTTTCATCTGCCACAGAACTTTTTTCTTCAATAACACTACTGATTTTAGTACCTTCAATAATACTCTTTTTATTCTCTAAAATTTTCTTCAGAGCATTATTATTCAATAAAGGATTTCCACCATGTAAGACATTGTTCTCAGTGATCATTTTAGATGTACTACTAATTTTTGCTTCTACTGGTGGGTTTTTATTCTTAAATTCTTTGAGCGGCCCA
>NZ_JACVWV010000088.1 GCF_014534705.1 Wolbachia endosymbiont of Pentalonia nigronervosa
AATTGTGTCTCCACTTTTTCCTTTTTCATTTATCCCTTCATATGATTTTTTCTTTAATTTCCTTAGTGCCTTCTGAAAATCATTCCTCGTTTCTTTGTTGTATCTTATTCTTTTCTGTGCCATTTTACCTCCTTTTGATAAAAATTCTAGCAGCACCTCCATTTCTTTTGTTTACTGCTATTACTTGATTATATTCTGTCTATACGAGTAAAGTAAAGTCATCCCTACAATCACGGATAGAAAGTTATATGTTTTTTAACATGTGCTGCAATATTAACTTATATCATTAGTATGATAACAAATGGGCCATACATGACCTATTAAAATCTTACTATTACCCACAAATATAGTATCTATTCTGATTGCAGTTAAAGGACAGACAAAAATACTTTAAATGATCTATTTTTCACCTAACATTGCGTAAGATGTTAAAAAATTAACCATGTTGCACTGTGTTTAACCCACTTTATTCTAACAATTTTGCTTGTTCAACAGTTTTTTGCCGCTTCACTGAACAGATAACATATTTTGGGTAATTGTAACGCCTGGGTATACTACTAAATATGCTTTTCTAGCTCATGAACTGCATCATTCTGTTTTCAGCTTTTTATTCTCTTACCTGTACCTCTCTCACAGTTCCCCTTTGCTACACCTGCTGCTGTTTGCTTTTTCTATATATTTCCTTTGTTTATTTGCGATCTTTATGTTCTCTAGCATTTCTGTTATTTCTTTATCATTTTCCGCGTAGTCCATAGGGGTTTTCCCATATTTATCCTTTTGCTCCACATTTGCTCCCGCTTTCACTAGCTCTTCTACTATTTTTACCTAACTTACCATGCATGCTAGATGTAATGGGGCATATTTGCTACTACGTTCCACTACATTTATCTCTACTCCTGCCTTTATCAGCTCTTTTGTATTTTCTAGACGTTGCCCCATTACTGCTAAGTGCAGTGGTCTATATTGTCCCACATCTGCAGCATTTATATTTGCTCCTTTTTCAATTAATAATCTCACTTTTTTTGGATCTGGCATCCCTACCGCATAATGTAACATCGTCCTCCCTTTTGTATCTTTTTTATTAATATTTTCTATAGAATTATCTAATACTTTTTTCCACAATTTTTTGAATTCTTCTCTTTCTTTCTTGCTAAATTTTACCATAACGTTCCTTAACTGTACTATAAAATGGCTACATTTCTGCTCATTTTAGTGCTTGATAATTTTTGTTTGTTTACCAGCTACTTTTTCACTTAGTACTGTTTTAGTATGAAAGGCAAGTTTTTTTTACAAAATATACAAATTTTTTTGCATAAGATATAAATATAAGTATTTAATGTATTAAACATATTACTTGATTTCTTTTCCAATTTCTGTTCAAATGTCGATGTTCGTGCCACGTTAGTGCACCTGGGTATACTACTAAAATGTAACTTTCTAATTCATGTATTGCATCTTTTTGTCTTGAATCTGAATCGCTTTTAAAATGAACATTGTGCTCTGCTAAACCAAATCTTATAACTTTTTGATTGATATCATTTTCTATTTTGTAATGATAAGTTACACTGAATCTTTCTAAAATTGGTGTGTATTTGAAATTCCACAATTGCTCTGAAAGCCTATTTTCTCCCAGCAAAAACCTGTCTCCCATTTCCTCATTATAACAAACAGGAAAGCAGCCATTTATTTCTCCTAATTTCCAACTGTCAGACAATACCACCTGTGCTTTCGCAAATTTAATTGGTGGCAGTAAGTTCTGTGGGGTAGGGTATAATGCTTTGAAATTATACCAAAGATGATTTCTCTCATATATGCCATTATAGTTCTTTGTGTGTGGCTCTGTTTCCCCCAGTATTGCTACATCTAAACGATATAAATCGCTACTGTAATTTCTTTCATAATGAGCTCTAAATGTACCAAATTTGAAACTTGGATTAGCGATTTTTAGCTCAAATGAGTTTTTTCTTCCAAATGATAATACTGGTCCTTCTTTTGCTACTTTTACTCCTGAATAATCAGACAGTAAGTCACCAAATATGCTTTCATCCAACATGAACCTTTGGGCGTTATATAGGTCATTAAAAATCCGCATTAGTCTTGATCTTACCGGGAGTGATAATTTTGCCAACTCTATTACTGCATCCACAAAAAAGTCATTTGGTACGTCTTTTATTCCAACTTGAAGTTCAAAAAAATGCTTTCCGGGTGGCTCTTCAATAATCGTAATGTCATCTATGTTTGCCCATTTCAGAGCTATTTTTAAAGATGCAGGTGTTCCTCTTAAACGCTGAAATTCTACTCCTTCTTTTATAGCCTTCTTTTTGTCTTTTACCCACAGCAAAATTTCTTCTAGGCCATATTCTTCTATCATCCATGGCAATATTTCATCTTTAAGATTAAACTTAAATCCTCTTATGCTTCTTGGATCTACTTTATAGTCTATCGCTTCTACTATACCTCTCTCTTGTTTTGTCGCATTTGGTGGTAATAACATCAGTTTTTCCTTACACACTCAACTCTCAAATTTTCCAGTTTAGCACACTCATTGCCCTTTATTACAACGTCTTCTTGAGGTTCTATCAACTCTATATTTTCTACCCCTTCTACAAACAAATTCGCTATAATCCATGACCTTGTAACATTCCATCCTAGCTTTTTGCTTGCTTCAAACTTTTTGATGAACTGTTTCTTTATTTCTTCCTCCGATACTACAGGGCTCATGCTAATTTTGCTGTGGATATCTATTCCAATAATATTGCAATTCACCACTTCTATAGTATCGGTTAAAACTCTTATATCGTCCTTGTTTAGCTGATTTCTGACAATTTCTAGTAGTGCCTCCGATGGTGTGGATAATTCTGTTGATAAAATTGAAATTTGCACCTTTCCTGGTACCAGTGATTCCACTAAAGCATCCTTAACTCTTGTATCTGCTGACAGTGCATGGTACTTATAATGCTCCTTACTTCCACCTGTTGACCAGCCTTTTATTTTCGCTTTTATTCTTTTTCCAAAAGCTTCATCATTTTCTTCATCTTTTCTTTCTACTCCATAAAACTCAGCTAAATGATCGAGATCAGTTCCTTCTGCAAACTTCAGTAGATTTGCTTTTGCTGCTTCATTTATTCTCTGCCTCAGTAATAGCTCCCTCCATGCTGCCACTTCTAGGATTTTTACCGCTGGGTCACTTTCTACAAGCGCTGAAAACGTCGGATCTCTATTCACTAGTTCTCCTTTCACCCTAGATAATATCTCCTCATAACTCAGCTTTTCAATTATATTTGGCTGCTGCATTTATCTCAACCTCACTAATATTTATAGATTTACCCTCTAATATACCTGCAAGTGAAATTATAACCTTTCCTTCTTTTACTTCTTCAATTTTCACTTTTTCTAATTTTAACCTTCTCTCCCACTTTTGTAGAGCCTCTGCTACTGCTGCATAAATTTCTAATGTAAAATCACGATTTACTGGCCTATCAACCAACTCAAACAACCTTGAGCCATAATCCCTTCTCATGATTCTGCTGCCTATCGGTGTGGTCAGTATATCAGCTATCGATTGTTTTAAATGCTCTATTCCCTCTAGGTAGTGTAGACATTCAAAAAGAAAGGAGTTATAATAACAATTTTTGAGAGAAGCTAAGGATGTTATACGACTTAAAAGATAAGCAATGGGAAAGGATAAAGGAGAGTTTACCCGGAAAGAAAGGGGATAGTGGAAGGAGTGCAAAGGACAACAGAAAGTTCATAGCAGCAGTGATGTGGATAGGGCGAACAGG
>NZ_JACVWV010000089.1 GCF_014534705.1 Wolbachia endosymbiont of Pentalonia nigronervosa
GTTGGCAAAAAAAATTAGCATAAAAAAGGATAGAACCTTAACGCCCGAAAGGATTTTTAGCAGATGTTACAGCACAGCCGATACAGCGACCAAAAGACAGCAAAAAACGTAAAAAAAGTTACTCTGGCAAAAAGAAAACAACGACCATAAAAACCGATCGAAGAAAGTGTTGTCAGTTTCAAGGTCACATCGAGCATGAATTTTCGCATACGAAAGCAGGAAAAATTGTTACTAAAAGATAGTATAAAACACGCTGATTCCGGCTATCAAGGATGGCAAAAAGTTCAAAGTAATGTAGTAATTCCATATCCGGAAAAAACCGCTAACGGAAGAGCAAAAGGAGCATAATAGAAAGCTGGAGGATGCGAGTGGAAAATAAAATTCGCGAGATCAAAATATTCAAAATTATATCAAATGTTTACCGCAATTTTCAGAAGAAATACAACATGAGGTTCAATATTATTGCTGGTATTGTGAACCTAAGGCACGGGTTTTAACCTTACTTTGTTTATCTAATCTCTATTCTAAGTTTTTCTCCTTTGATTCGCAGCAGATCTATTGCCATCAGTTTCGAAAGAGGTCATTTACTATTGTTTAATTACTAGCATGCTATATTGGGTATCATGTATGTGAGGTGTAAAGATGGACACTAAAGTAAATTATTCAAGAAGTATCAGACGCATAATAGCTTATGTAGTTGATCAATATATATTATATAATTTATGTCTTATTATTTTTTTTCATATTGGATAAGTCTTGGTAGGTTGAGTTTCTAACTCATATAAAATTCACTTAAAAAAAACGTTGACACTAAAAATATCTATGTTAAAAATAAAGCCATGTTTGGCATTATTTAGATAAACTTAAGGGGGTGGAAATGGGCGTAAATAAACAGCAATCAACAGCTACAGAAAGTAATGTTGTTCATAATGAATTTGAGAAGCGTAAGCAAGCTTCAACAACAAAATTACCATCGGAAATCAAGTTACGCAAAAGGTCTATTGAGGATGCAGATGCAGACGAAGATAGATTAATGCAACTTTATCGCTCAAAGAAAAGTTCGTATATAGCAACAGATGCATATGAAATTTTAGCCAGTCTTGCTGGTGTTGTCGATCTTAGTAAATATGCTCTCAATATAATACCTGAATCGTTGATTAAATTAAGTAGAGACAAAACAGCACTATCTTTAGAAAAAATAGAAAGGTATATTATGAATAATGACCTTTCCAAGCAATTAATTGAAAACTATTGGGCTATTGATAGAAGTCATGACCTCCTCTTAAGCAATCAAGGTTCAGCTTTGCCTCTCACTAATACCGGTATTCTCATGGGCATTACTTTTATGCTTATGGTCGTTAATGGTAAGGCAGAGAGAAACTATGAAGATATTTTAAGGGTAGAAGCAAGAGTAAGCAAAAACTATGGTGCGATTAGAAGAGTAGAAAGTAAGGCAGACATAAACCTCAAAGCAATATTATCAGGATTTAAGATATTAGAATATAATCCCACAAGTGTAATAGAAAAAGAGTTTCAAGCAATCATTGATTTTGTCAAGCACACAAAAATAGAGGAAGTATCCTCAGGGTTAATCACCTTTATTAGACATTTTATACAAGAGAAAGATGCTATAAAAAATTTAACTCATGATCAATATATTACTAAGCTTGAAGAAATAAATAGCACTTTACACCGCCTGCAAAACTCTAGAACGACCCAACCGGGAAGCCTGCATACATTTTTATATAACATCATTGATCAAAAGTTCGCTGTTCCTGAAAATTCTAATGATAAGGTAGCATTTACCGCACTTGGTCTCTTGTATTTCGGCACTGAAATTTACATTTCTGTAATGTCTTTTTTACTTGAGGAATATAGTTACCTTGCTAATTCTCATTACCAACAAAATGATCTTGAGAAATATAATTACTACTTCTCTTTGATTTCGACAACTTTTTATGATTTTAAAAGCTCATTGACTGACAATAGTGGTTTAATCAATAAAGTAATTAGTATATTGAGTGAAGTTGAATCGTATGACTTTATTCAAGACGAAAGAGAAGATATAGTGAAATTTGCCGCAAAAAGAATAGATATCTTAAATTCAATAAAATCTAAAATTGCTGCAGTAAACAATCTATCTCAAGACAAACCAACAGAAAAAGTAAAGTATAATTTTTCTAGCTCACGGATAAACACACCTATTGGAAAATGGGAAGATAAAAGGATGGTCAGTTATGCAGTACAATTTCACAGTAACGGCACCTACTATCAAATTGGAGAATGGTCTATACCATATGCAATACGCGGAAAAGCAAACCCATCGCTCGATATAGGAACTGACCCACAAGGAAGAACTCGCCTTATCTTTAGAAAATTTGATAATGATATACCAGAACTAGTTGGTATTGTAACAAATAGCAATCAGAGGGAGTTTAGAGATATTAATAGAGACCTTTATAATGCTGTTTTAGAACCAAATGAAGATGTAGCCATAGATGGAATGAGGGTCTTTCTTACAAATGGAGCAGATATTAATGCCAGATATGAAAGAGGTGGACAGGCAATTCATGCCGCTGCAGAAAATGGTAGTTCCAGAATTATACATATTTTAAAAAATACGGGTGCCGATATTAATGCCATAGATATAAATGGTTATGCTCCCATTCATATAGCTGCTGAGATGGGTTATGAAAATTTTATTCAAAATTTGATAAGTAATGGTGCAAATATCAACGCAAAAACTGATTTAGGAGATACAGCTTTACATATTGCTGCTGAAAAGGGTCATGTAAATACTGTTAAAAATTTAATGCGGATCAAAGGTATTGATATTAATGCGAAAAACAATAGAGGATTTACTCCTCTGCATACTGCTGCTTCTTTTGGCAAAAATAATGTCATTATTTCCTTATTGCAAGATAATAGAACTGACATTAATGCGCAATCTGAAGCAGGGTTTACTCCTCTACATTTAGCAACAATCGGTGAATACAGTGATGCTGTTAAAGCTTTATTGATAAGTGGCAGAGTTGATATAAATGCTAAAACCAAGGGTGGTTTAACAGCTTTACATTTTGCATCCTTAACTGGTGATTTAGCAATCATTAGATCTATAACCAGGCATAGTGAAGTGAGTATCAATGAAAAATCAGCTGATGGGTGGACTCCGCTGCATTTGGCAATCAATGCCAAGCAAGAAAATACCATTTTAGAACTATTATCAATTGATAATATTAGACCTCTTTCGAAACCGATTTATGGTAAGAAATTTTTAGGAGAAGTGCAAGCGAGCACCGCAGAATACTTGGGTGTATTTGAGGAGTACAGCTCAGCTTCGACAACAAAATTGCCATCAGAAATTGAGTTTCAAAAGATGTCTATTGAAATAAATGCAAAAGGGCAAGACGACTTAACCCCTCTACATCTTGCAGCCGCAAGCGGACAAGGTAATATTGTCTCAAAGCTACTAGGTAGTGTAGACATTCAAAAAGAAAGGAGTTATAATAACAATTTTTGAGAGAAGCTAAGGATGTTATACGACTTAAAAGATAAGCAATGGGAAAGGATAAAGGAGAGTTTACCCGGAAAGAAAGGGGATAGTGGAAGGAGTGCAAAGGACAACAGAAAGTTCATAGCAGCAGTGATGTGGATAGGGCGAACA
>NZ_JACVWV010000090.1 GCF_014534705.1 Wolbachia endosymbiont of Pentalonia nigronervosa
TTTTCTTCCTATGACTTGTGCTTGGTAGGCATTCCTTAGCTGAAATCTCACCTTCTTGATGTGCAGCTTCTTTCTGCTGATTAGGAGATTGAACAACTCTTAATTTTTCTCTAAGCAATTTTTCAATATCGCTATTAATACTAGCAACTTCTTGAGGTGTTTTATTATCAGTGTTTCTAGCATTCAAAATCGCTTTAAGCCCATCATTCTGTTTTTTTTCTTGTAATAGAGAACGAACTTCATCCTCTTTTTCATCTTGAACAGCTTGAAATAGTTTATCGATAATGTCAAGTAACTTCCCAACTTCAGATTGGGGTTCTGCTACCTGCAATGGAGTACCTCCTGCACTATTTTTAATATTAACAACAGCACCATTTTCTAGTAACAATTTCACAACATGTAAATTACCTTTCTCAGCAGCAAGATGTAGTGCCGTGGTACCTTTAATAGTCGTTTGAGCATTGATAAAATCTTTTATAACATTAAGTTTGCTAGCATGTTGTAATAAAATTTTAACAATTTCATCATTACCCTTAGAAACAGCTATGTGTAGTGGTGTGTTACCTTTATCAGTAGTCTTAGCATTAACATCAGCCTTGTTATTCAATAAAACCTCAACCACCTCCTTGTGACCTTTTTGTGCTGCATAGTGTAATAATGTACAACCATACTCGTCTTTAGAGTTAACAACTATACCTCTTTTTATATAATCTTCAACATTTTGTAGATCTCTTTTTGCTTGAGTAAATAATTCTATATTTGCCCTATTTTGTTGAAAAAGATTAACAACGTCTAAGTAATGAGCATGATCAGGACCATAATGTTTTTGAAAGATAGGTAAAGCCCGTTCAAGCAACTCCTTTTGTTTAGGATAATCACCTAAACCCTCATAAGCGTTTCCTAAGTTTACAAGCATTTTAGCAGTTCTAACATGATCAGGACCATAATGTTTTTGAAAGATAGGTAAAGCCCGTTCAAGCAACTCCTTTTGTTTAGGATAATCACCTGAATCCCTATAAGCGGTTCCTAAGTTTACAAGTGTTTTAGCAATTTCAACATGATCAGAATCATAATGTTTCTCATCGATTTCTAAAGCCTGTTCAAGCAACTCCTTTTCTTTATTAGGATTACCTAAAGCCCCATAAGCGTTTCCTAAGTTTACAAGCATTTTAGCAGTTCTAACATGATCAGGACCATAATGTTCTTGAAAGATAGGTAAAGCCTGTTCAAGCAACTCCTTTTGTTTATTAGGATTACCTAAAGCCCCATAAGCGTTTCCTAAGTTTGCAAGCATTTTAACAGTTTCAACATGATCAGGACCATAATGTTCTTGAAAGATAGGTAAAGCCTGTTCAAGCAACTCCTTTTGTTTATTAGGATTACCTGAATCCCCATAAGCGCTTCCTAAGTTTGCAAGTGTTATAGCAATTTCAACATGATTAGAACCATAATGTTCTCGAAAGATAGATAAAGCCTGTTCAAGCAACTCCTTTTGTTTATGATAATCACCTAAAGCCCCATAAGCGTTTCCTAAGTTTGCAAGTGTTCCAGCAAATTCAACATGATCAGGACCATAATATTTCTCTTTGATTTTTAAAGCCCGTTCAAGCAACCCCTTTTGTTCATTATAATTACCTAAACCCTCATAAGCGGTTCCTAAGTTTACAAGTGTTCTAGCAATTTCAACATGATCAGGACCATAAAGAAAATGTTCCTCTTTGATTTTTAAAGCCCGTTCAAGCAACCCCTTCATTCTTCTATAATCACCAAAGTTTGCATATCCATGAGCCATCAATATTAATAATTCTTCAAGATAGCTTGTTTCTATTTTCTGTTTATCTTCAGGTTTTCTTGCCAACCAATCATCCAAATGTGACAAAAATGCTTCTAAATGTGGTAATAACTTCTGTTTCCTTTGATAATCTTCTGATCTATCACTACCATAAGGAAAATTTTCTTTTAGTAAGTAAAAAGCCTTATCTATAATCTCTGCTTTATTTTGTTCTGTTAGTTTTATTCTTGTTACTTGCTGTACTAACCTATGGATGTTGAGTGTTGTTTGCTCTTGTCCTGAACTGACCATTGAATACTGCTTCAATAAATGAACTGCGGATCCTAAATCTTCCTGATTTTTGATTAAGCTTAAGAACATGTTCGTAGAAATATTTTCAGGAGCAAAGTAGGATATAATGTTTAGGATCTCTATGGCTTTGTCACCATTTTCTTTTTGTTTTATGCCATCTAAAGTAACCTTCCACGTTATAAATGTTGTTTTAGTGTAGATATTATCACTATCTTCTGGAAACTGAAATTTGAGAAGCTCCTTAGTTTTTTCCTCATAACTCTTTAGGTAATCACTGATCTTAAATTCCGAACCTACATTTCTTAATACCTCATCTTTTACTGCTATATACGCTACTGCTTGTTGTAAAGCTAATGGAAAATGCTGTAATGTTTCTGCTAATCTCGCTATACCCTGATTTTGCGCATTATCTTCTATTTTTAAAGCCTTTTTAATAAACTCTATAGATTCTGCTTGGGTAAATGTTTCTAATGATAATCTTTTTATATTTCCCCAACTCTGATTACGAGAAGTGATAAGGATATAGGGTTTATTAGCATTAGAAGGCAAAGACGGTAAAAATTTATCTATACCTTCATCACCATCATCTTGAGTTCTAAGCTTTTCAGTATTATCAAAAATAAAAAGATTCTTTCTCTTTGAAAAAAAAACATATACATCTTCAACAATGGACTTTATATCCCTACCTATCACATTAATTTTTAACTTATCCTGAGCTAACCTAAGAAAAGATTCAGCAAGAGTTTGATAGCTTTCAGCATTTATCCATATAATATTATTGTCATAATTTTTGCTATATTCACTGATATACTTTCTAGCCAATTCACTCTTACCTACACCACCAAGACCAGCTACAACTGTTTTTCTTTCCTCTGTTAACTCTGTTAACGTTGTGTGTAAATCCTTTAATTGTTGAACCCTTCCAATAAATGATGCAACCGGTTCTTTTACATTAAATTCAATGTTAAACTTAACTATATTTGGAAAAAAATCATCATCCTTTTCTAAAGAATAATCACCTTTCCTCCAAAACTTTTCTGCTTTATCTCTTACCTTGAGAAAATTCTCTTCAACCTCTTCTCCAGCTAATTTATACAAATTTCTTATCTCATCTTTAATGATCTCTCTTAACTCCGGATCACTAGCTTGACCTGTGAAAATTTCCAACTTACTTAAGAACTCTTTAATATTAGTTCTATCTTCATCATCAAAAAACAATGTATCTCTAGGAAAATTCTTAACTTTAATGTTAAATCTATAACTATCAGCCTCTAGGCCCTTTGATTGAGCAGTAGTTTTTAATTC
Source organism: Wolbachia endosymbiont of Pentalonia nigronervosa (assembly GCF_014534705.1). Taxonomy (GTDB): domain Bacteria; phylum Pseudomonadota; class Alphaproteobacteria; order Rickettsiales; family Anaplasmataceae; genus Wolbachia. The sequence continues at coordinate 3,389 of NZ_JACVWV010000090.1, forward strand.
TTTGATGAGCTTCAGAGTATTTCCATTCAAACTTTCCTCGCTTGCTAACCTCAGCATTTCTTCCTTCTGATCAAATACAAGCAAATTACCAACAAGCTTTTCAATATTTTTTATATCTCCATCAGTTAGTACTTTCCTATGGCCA
>NZ_JACVWV010000091.1 GCF_014534705.1 Wolbachia endosymbiont of Pentalonia nigronervosa
CTCTAAAAAAGATCCCGAAGCTGAAGGATTTCAGGTTATTCCAAAACGTTGGATAGTTGAAAGAACCTTTGCTTGGCTCTCCAATTTTAGGCGCATGAGCAAAGATTACGAACATTCTCCTCTTACCTCCAAGACTAATATTTTCTTTGATATGATTACCGTTATGCTTAGCTACTTAAATGATTTCAAGACAGGTTCTGAGGAAGTAACTTACGAATCTTATCTATTTTGTTCTTCGGAGGGTTTCCTGTATTATGCTCCCTAACCGCAATAAACAGTTTGGTAATATTGATAAGGTCAAAGTTACACCGTTGCTTGTTTTCATCAACTTTCTGCTCAAGAGCTTTTAAGTTTTGTTCTAACACACCTTCCCTCCTAACATCTTGTAAATAACCTTATATTTGTATCAAATTTTTCACAATTTACAATAAAATTATTAATGGCAAGGAGTTTTTGTACATCTTGGATTTTGTCTGCTTTTTTATCGGTTCAAATTTTAGTGTGAGTTCTCTCTTTCAAGAAAACCCACAACCTTCTTCAGCTTCTTACACTTTTTCTCAATTTGACGTGCATTACTCTTTAAATATCTCTATAGGGAAGGCCCTTCATTTTTACATATATTTTGTTTAATAGAAACCCCTTTCAGGTTTGTACGTAGCTGAGTTCTACTTGGCAGGGGCCTTAAATTATAATGACTTGATTGTTCCACATCATTTTTCACGTTTGTACTAGGCTCTTGACCTTGAGCAGTTGGCGTAATACTACTAGAACTATCCTCTTTTTCCCAGGATAACATTTTTTCTACTGAACTTTTTATTGTTTTTGCCATTCCTAGTGCTTCACGAAAATTATCTATATCTTTTTCTGTCGTCAAGTTCCTAACAATAACTTCATTTATATCAGGTGATTGTTTATTACATGGAAGAAACGAAAGGGGAAAATCTTCTAACTCTCTTTTTACTAGTTTTTTCACTTCCCCAACTTTATTAGGAGAAGACCAATGACTCCAAAACTCTTTTAACTCCCCTTTTAAATTTGGCATTTTTGTTTCAGGATTATGCAGTAAAATATGTGATATTACAATTTTTGACGGTATTATTCCTAATTTTTCTATTACTTTGAATATCTCATCCATCAAATTTCTATTATTAACACCTGATATGCATTCCTTAATAACATCCTCTAACATTGCAGATTGTAACTCCTGTCCCTCTTCTCCTAACTCTCCTGCTGTTTTAAACAGATAATATGCTGGATCTTTATAACCACTTTTCACATCTGAAATAAATACCTTGCCAGCATCTTTTAACATTGCAAGTTGTAACTTTTCCCCCTCTTCTAACTCCATTATAGATTTAAGTAGACTATTTACTGTTTCTACATCACCACTCTGACAAGCTGGTATAAACTGTTTTAGATCTTCCGACATAACACCCCCTATAATAAAACTACCTTTACTAAACCATCAAGGTTTAACATAATACTTCAAGTATGGTAATCTATCTTTAAAACTTGTCAACTCCATATTTAGATTTTTTTTGAAATAATCTTTTATTCCTGTTGTAATGTTTTTATTTTTAAAGAAAAATTCAGTAGTAGTAAAAAACTCTTTGTTGACTTATTTTGTCAGCATGTTAAAATTAAAAGTTTCTCTCTATTTCTCCATAGGGTATGGTATGGTATGGTATTGTTTCATTTTATGCTAATATTATACCTGCCAATACAGCCATTTTACCCAAGTAACACGATGAAACAGAGAACAAGTTTTTTTTGGAATCGCTTGGCCCGCCAAACAGCATGTTTGAACCTATCTCCATACAAAATTTAGCATGAACCAAAATCCCAATACTGCTGGCTTTAGTTCTGTTAAGACGTGTACCTACGCACTTATCTTATTTTTCATAACTTATTAATCTTTCTTTCATAACGCTATGTTTATGTAAAACTTTCTCACAAATACCCCTACCTTTTTTGCGTTTTTGAGAAAAGTAAAGTAGTCAATAATTGAATTTTTTGTCACGCTGAAGAAATAGGTTTTATTAAAAAAAATATTTAATTTAACAAAATGCTACTTTACCTTAAATTTGCTTGCTTTATACTTATGTGACTATGCATTCATGTTTCATTGATGCTATTTATCTTGAAATATAAAATGAAATTTTGTATAATCATTTCAATTAAGATCCATGTATTAAAATAATGCGCGAAACTGGATATTACCAGTATATAGGTAAACTAGCACACTTTGTTCCATATCCATTACCACCAAAGGATCCTTCTCTTAGTTTTAGCAATAACATTGCCATTCTCTACGGCGAGGTTATGGTAAAACTTGGTCAATTAAATGAAATGGCTGAGCGTTTGCCAAATGTAGAGAGATTCATTAAAGCCTATATCATAAAAGAAGCTCTGCTTTCTTCATCAATTGAAGGTATACATACAACTTTACTTGATATTTTTACTCAAAGAATATCATCAACCAAACCAAGTAAACAAACACAATTAGTTCTAAATTATACCAAAGCTCTTGATATAGGGTTGACTGCAGTCAGAAACTTGACAATTTCTCAAACTATTTTAGCTGTGCATAGAGAGCTTATGCAATTTAATGAGGGCAGCGGTGAATATCGTGTAGATTCAGTACGTGTTGGTAATCTAATTGCACCTCCTGTATCAGAAATAATCAATTTAATCAGTGATTTAGAGAGTTATATTAATACTCATGATACATTACCTTTTCTCATTAAAATAGGACTAGTGCATGTGCAATTTGAAATTATTCACCCGTTTATAGACGGTAATGGAAGGATAGGAAGGTTGTTAATTGTTATACTGTTGGTCCATTATGGTTTATTATCAACTCCAATACTTTATCCATCTTACTATTTTAAAAAGAACCACCTTGATTATTATAGGTGTCTAGATAGGGTCAGAACCCATGGTGATTTTGAAGGATGGATTGAATATTATCTAAATGCTATAAAAGACAGCAGCTTTGACGCTTATTATAGAGCTAGGAATATTGAAAAGTTAGAGAAAGATTTAATAGATATGTTACAGGCAAGCCAACATTTCTCCAATATCCGTGAAATAGCTCTACAAGCATTAAATGTACTTTTTCAACTTCCAATCATAAATATTAAGGAATTGAGTAAAAAATTAAATAAAGCATATAATACAGCAAATAATCTCGTTTTACAATTCGTTAAAGTTAGAATATTAGTGGAAGATGATAATAATAAAAACCGTAATAAGCTCTATAGATTTGAGCCTTATTTGGAACTTCTTGAACAAGATATAAAACCAAAATAGCTTCCTTTGCTTTATTTTCTCTTTTTTTACGTACGTGAATAGCTAATCAACTTCAAGAATTGTATATTTCCCTCTTGTACTTTATTGAGTTCTTTACGAAAGCCCTCCTTCACCATGTTTCTTGATCTATGCTGAAATTACAGAGTTATGCACCCCCTTTATCTTTTCCTATCGCACATATTCCCATGGAGTTTAGATACACATTA
>NZ_JACVWV010000092.1 GCF_014534705.1 Wolbachia endosymbiont of Pentalonia nigronervosa
CTTCCAAATTGCCATTAATAGCAGCATAATGTAAAGTAGTTCTTTCATTTTTATCTTGAGCATTAACATCTGCACCTGCTGCTAATAGAGCATTTACTACTTCCAAATTGCCACTAACAGCAGCATAATGTAAAGGTGTTCTTCCATTTTTACTTTCAGCAGCATTAACATCTGCACCTGCTTGCAATAGAGCATTTACCACTTCCAAATTGCCACTAACAGCAGCATAATGTAAAGGTGTTCTTCCATTTTCATCTTGAGCATTAATCCCTGCACCTTTCGCTAATAGAACGTGCATTGCTTCTATGTTACCACTGCTAGCAGCATAATGTAAAGGTGTTCTTCCATTTTCATCTTGAGCATTAATCCCTGCACCTTTCGCTAATAGAACGTGCATTGCCTCTATGTTACCACTTATAGCAGCACAGTGTAACAGAGTGTGGTTATATTTATCTAATACAGCATTAACATCTACACCTGCTTGTAATACAGCATTAACATCTGCACCTACTTTCAATAGAGCACTTACTACGTTCGCATCGCCCTTAGCAACAGCATACTGTAAAGGACTTATTTCATTTTTATCTTTAACATTAACCTCTGCACCATTTTCTAATAGATATTGTAATAACTCAAGTGAACCATTAGCAACAGCATAATGTACAGCCGTTCTTCCATTTTTTCTTTCAGCAGTATTAATACCTGCACCTTTTTTTAATAGATATTTCAATATCTTAAGTGAGCCATTTGCAGCAGCATAATGTAAAGGAATTTTTCCATCTTCATCTTCAGTATTAATACTTTTATCTGCACCTGCTTTTAATAGAGCACTTACTACTTTCACATTGCCACTGACAACCGCCAAATGTAAAGGAGTATTGCCATGTGTATCTTTAGTATTAACATCTGCACCTGCCCCTAATAGAGCTTTTAATAATTTATATGAACCATTAGCAACAGCAAGATGCGCTAATGTACATGACAACAAATCGAATTTAAATATGTAATTAACATCAAGCCTGCTTTTTATATTAGTTGCAGCTCTCCAACCTGTATGTAAATCTGGCTGTTGCATCCTAAATTTTACTGATAATATTCGAGTGACAGTATCTGAATTTAATCCTTTATGATCATTTGCATCAGTTAATGTTTCCCCCAATGATATGAATTGCCCTAATAATTTGTGATATGTTTTTTGTTGCAATATTAAATTATATGATATATTTTCTAAATTACTCAACATATTTTCTCCTAAAATTAATAATCTAAGTTAATATTTTAACTATTTTTCTTTACTAAGTCAATTGCTTTTGGTGAATTTTATTTAAGATATACTACTATGAGGAGATATCATTTTGTAAAAAGAAGTTTAATTTTTAATTTTTTGCTATATATTAATTAAAAGTATATGTATGACCGTTAATATTTTTATAATAAAGATCAGATACGGTGCTATTAACGAATTAAAAGAAAAGTTGTGGAAATTACACCATTAATAAAAAAAGAATTAAAAAAAAGTGCGTTACATGTTTGTTTAGAGAAGTGCAAAAGTGCATTTTGGTTTATATTCTGGTTTAGTTCTGGAATAAATTTGCTGATGCTATTTTTGCCGCTCTATACTTCCCAAGTACTTGATCGAGTGGTATCAAGTGAAAGCGTTTCAACACTGGTCATGCTAACAATCATCACCCTATCTGCATTTGCATGTTCTGCAATGCTTGAAACTTGTAGGTATTTAGCCATGGCAAAAATTGGTGATTGGATCGATAAAACTGCAACACCAGATTTAATCACCAGATCAATTAGATTAACTTCTATACAAAGCTCAACTTCAAGTGGTGAAGCAATACGAGACCTCGGAGTAATAAAAAACTTTATTACAGGAAATGGCATATTTTCATTATTTGATTTCCCGTGGTCATTTATCTATCTAGGCACAATATTCATGATCCACACTTCTACGGGATTTATTGCCATAAGTGGAATTGTTATATTACTCGCCATGGCTTTTTGGAATGAACTAGCTACTAAAAAAATATTTCAAGAAACCAATGAAGAAACTATACGTAACATCAATGCAATAGACGTGGCAACAAGAAATGCCGAGGTTGTTGAAGCTATGGGCATGGCTGAGTATATAGTTTCTGACTGGTGCAAAAGAAATGATCAGAATCGCGCAATGCAAATCAAAGCGCAAAATCGCTCTAACGTGATAACCGGAATAACAAAATTTCTTCGTTCAACTTTACAAATATCAGTAATAGGAACCGGTGCATTACTTGCAATTACAGCCCATAAAACTGCCGGGAGCATCATAGCTGCTTCGATCTTAATGGGTAGAGTATTGGCTCCATTTGACGCAGCAGTTCATACCTGGAAATTTTTTAATCAGTCTAGAATGTCATACGCGAGACTTCAAAGACTAATATTAGCCTCGCCAAAAAGAGAGCAAACTATGGCTTTACCAGAGCCACAAGGAAAAGTGGAGTTTGATAGAGTATTTTTCACTCCTTATGGCGGCAATAAACCGACAATAAAAGGTATATCGTTTGTGATAGAACCTGGAGATGTAGTTGGTATCATTGGAGCAAGCGCTTCTGGTAAATCTACTATAGCAAAGTTAACCGTTGGTGTATGGAAGCCTATATCCGGTGTAGTCAGATTGGATGGTGCAGATGTATATACTTGGAATCGAGAAAACTTTGGTAACTATGTTGGTTATCTCCCTCAAGACATCGAATTATTTAATACTACTGTTCAGGCTAATATTGCCCGCATGAAACCAGATCCAAAACCTGAAGAAATAATAAAAGCAGCAAAAATTGCCGGAATACATGATCTGATACTCAGTTTACCAAATGGGTATGATACAATAATAGGAGGCTCTGGAGGGGTCACTCTCTCTGGTGGCCAAAAACAATTACTAGGACTTGCTAGAGCTTTCTATGGTAATGTCAAACTCTTAGTTCTCGATGAACCAAATGCCAACCTAGACAGCAATGGAGAAGGACGTTTAATCAATGCAATCGATATCGCAAGAAAGCAGAAGACTACCACCATTATCGTAACTCACAAATTACCTCTATTATCTGTAGTTGATAAAGTGATCGTCATGTCTGATGGTGTTATCTATGCTATGGGCGAGAGAAATGAAATTTTAAGTAAAATGGTTGCACCATCAAATACTCAACAGGATAAACGTTCTTCAGCGAATGGTTAGCCCAAGTTTTAGTATACTAATTTTTAACTATTCTAAGAACCTGTCTTGAAATCATTTAAGTAGCTAAGCATAACGGTAATCATATCAAAGAAAATATTAGTCTTGGAGGTAAGAGGAGAATGTTCGTAATCTTTGCTCATGCGCCTAAAATTGGAGAGCCAAGCAAAGGTTCTTTCAACTATCCAACGTTTTGGAATAACCTGAAATCCTTCAGCTTCGGGATCTTTTTTA
>NZ_JACVWV010000093.1 GCF_014534705.1 Wolbachia endosymbiont of Pentalonia nigronervosa
TCCAATAGAAAAACACCAAGAGAATACGATAAAGAGCTTTATAAAGAGAGAAATCTCATCGAAAGAATGTTCAATAAACTCAAGAATTTTCGTAGGGTTGCTACTCGTTATGATAAATTAGCTATTTCTTTCTTATCTTTTGTCCATATTGCTTCTATATATCTTTGGTTAAAATAAATGTCGACACTACCTAGTATTAACATCAGCACCTTCGTCTTCTATCAGATACTCTACTATTTCTGCATTAGCAGCAAAATGTAAAGGAGTTCTTCCATCTTTATCTTTAGCATGAACACCGTCACCTTTCTTTTTTATCAGATACTTTGCTACCGCTATATTAGCAGCAAAATGTAAAGGAGTTCTTCCATCATTATCTTTATCATTAACATTTGCACCTCTTTTTATTAGAGTATTTACTACTTCTGCATTCTTAGCATAATGTAAAGCAGTTCCTCCATTATTATCTTTAGCATTAACCTTTGCATGTGCTATTACTAGAGCCTTTATTACCTCTCGCTTACCTTTAATAGCAGCAAAATATAAAGGTGTTCTTCCATCTTCATCTTTAGCATTAACATTTGCACCTCTTTTTATTAGAGTATTTACTACTTCTGCATTCTTAGCATAATGTAAAGCAGTTCCTCCATTATTATCTTTAGCATTAACCTTTGCATGTGCTATTACTAGAGCCTTTATTATCTTTATATAACCGTTTTGAGCAGCAATATGCAGTAATGTAGCGCGTTTATCACTTAATTTCTTATCTTTATCACCTCTTTCGAATAAAGATAAGAAATTTAACATAAAACTCTTATCTTCATCATTTTCTTGGAATGGAAATAAGCAATCTATATTAAATTTTTCTTTTTTCCACCCTGGGTATATCTCGACAAGTTCTATCTGTAACCTCTTTTTTATTGCTTCAACTATATCATGTGTATCTGGGTCAAATCTTGGATCAGAGTTTATTTTACTTAATATTGCTTTCAATTTTTCATTCATAGATTATCTTCTTATTAATATATAAATTAAAAGGTATAATATATTAATTAAGAAATCAATACTTTTTTTTAATAAATTTTTAATAATTAAGATTAAAATCGAGTTTGTCTATTAAGAAGAGAGAAAAGCCTACCGACACGGTAGGCTCCATAAACTACTTATAGCCCTCGAGTATTGCTACTAGAAATAGAAACATCTTCTAAATGACTTTCGGGATGTTCAGCAGTATTCTCGACATCATGACTCGTACTATTTTCTGTTAAGAAATCTATAACGTCTTTACAATTTGAACATTCCTCTTGAGCAAGTTCCAGAGGAGTTTTATTTTTTCTGTTTTTAGCATTAGTGTCAGCACCTTTTTCTACAAGGTACTTCACCATCTCTAAGTTACTGGCAGAGCCACTAGCAAGATGCAATAGGGTATTCCCAAAATAATCCTTAGAATCCTTAGAATTAACATTAGCACCTTTTTCGACAATATATTTCACCACTTCAAAGTTAGAATTACGGACAGCAAGGCGTAAAATGTCATCTTTCTCATCACCTTTTTCTAGAAGATATTTATCTATAAGATATTTTGCTATATCAGAAGTACTGGAAGGCATAACAATAGCAATAATGAGAGGTGTTATATATTGATTATTTCTAGCATCAATATCAGCACCTTTTTCTACAAGATACTTTACCAATTCCGCATTAGAAGAACGGACAGCAAAATACAATGGGGTGTACCCATTTTTACCCTTAGCATTAACATTAGCGCCTTTTTCTACAAGATACTTTACCAATTCCGCATTAGAAGAACGGACAGCAAAATACAATGGGGTGTACCCATTTTTACCCTTAGCATTAACATTAGCGCCTTTTTCTACAAGATACTTCACTGCATCTACATGATTATTATTAACAGCTATGTGTAAGGCTGTATCATAATCATTATTGGCAGCGTTAATAATATCAGGCTTTTTATCTATAAGAAGTTTAACTGCCTCCAATTGAGCTTTCTTAATAGCTACATGTAATGGTATATTACCATCTTTATCTTTAGCATAAAAATCAACATTTGGGATATTGATAAGCAACTTAGTTATATCCAGATTACCTTTTTGAACAGCTATGTGTAAAGGTGTATAGCCCATTCTATTTTTAATATTAATATCAGCACCTTTTTCCATGAGATACCTTAATATATCTACATGATTATCACTAACAGCTTTGTGCAAGGGAGTGTTTCTTTCCTTATCTTGAACATTAATATCAGCACCTTTTTCTATAAGGCACTTCATTATATTTAAATTATTATCAGTGACAGCCATGTGCAATGGGGTCTCTTCACCTATATCTTTAATATTAATATTAGCGCCTTTTTCTATGAGAAATTTTATTACATCCAAGTTGTTGGAAGAAGTAGCACTGTGCAATGGGGCGTATCCGTCATTATCTTTAGCGTTAATATCAAAACCTTTCTCTATAAGATACTCCGCTATATCTAAGCCTCCGGAAGAAGAATAAGCAATAATATGCAAAAATGTGTGCCCTGCATGATCTTTATATTTAGCACTAATATCAGCGCCTTTTGATACAAGATACTTTACCACCGCAAAATTGGAAGAATGAATGGCAATGTGCAATGGTGTTTGTCCATCTTTATTTCTGGCGTTAACAATATCAGGTTTTTTGCCTACAAGAGTTTTAATTACCCCTAAATTATCTCTCTCAATAGCTACATGTATTGGTGTATTACCTTTATTATCTTTAGCGTAAAAATCAATACTTGGGATATTTATAAACCACTTAATCATGTCCATATTGCCTTCTTGAGCAGCTGTATGTAAAGGTGTAAAACCTTTACTATTTTTAGTATTAACATCAGCACCTTTTTCTAAAAGGTAATCCAATATACTTAACTCTTTTTTTAATACGTGCTCTAACTCTTTATCGGAAAATTTAGCAGCATTGTGAAAGATATTATCGCCATTATTGTCTTTAGAATTAATATCAATACCTTTGTCTACAAGACATTTTACTACATCTAAGCTGGGAAAACGGACAATATTGTACAAAACATAATACAAGGAATTTCTTCCATTATTATCTTTAGCATTAACATCAGCACCTTTTTCTATAAGATACTTTATTATCTCTAAGTTATCAAACTCACTAGCCTGATGCAAAGGGGTAAACCCTTGCTCATCTCTATTATTGACATCAGCACCTTTCGGGAGTGTTAAATAAACTGTGTCAAACCACATTTTTAGCTCAACTCAATTTTCAATCTTCCAGGAAAGAAAATGTCAAGCTGAGATATGGCTACTGCCCAATCATGCACAGGCATCGTCCATTTTTCCTCTGCCTTCTTTATAGCACAATATACCAACTTATACAAGGCATTTATGCTGGTAAATGAGCCCTTGGT
>NZ_JACVWV010000094.1 GCF_014534705.1 Wolbachia endosymbiont of Pentalonia nigronervosa
GAAATGAAAGTAGTAAAAATTTATTAGGGTTGATAGGTGAATACAAGAAGATTGATAATCAAGAATCACGAGATATATTAGATGCGTTAGTTAAGTTTCTATCTGAAGGTATGCAGACTAGCAAAGAAAAAATTAAAAAAGCGGAAAAAATCAGGGTTGCAAAAAATCTAGTTAAAGTAGGTGTTACTGTTGATATTATCTTACAAACAACTGGGCTAACTGCTGATGAATTGGATGCCAACTGATTTATGGCAATTATTCTCTTAGATGCAAAAACGATTAATCGAATAGCAGCAGGTGAGGTAATTGAAAGGCCAGCAAGTGTTGTGAAAGAGCTGGTGGAAAATGCCATCGATGCTGGAAGCACAGAAATAGAGATAAGAATAGAAAGTGGCGGGCGTAATCTTGTTGCTGTAGTGGATAATGGCCATGGAGTAGAAAAGGGTGATGTAGAGCTTGCATTTATGCGTCATGCAACTTCAAAATTAAGTGATAATGATTTGATAGAAATTAGGCATCTTGGTTTCAGGGGAGAAGCTTTACCATCAATTGCTGCAGTTAGTAAAATCAAATTGTCGTCTAAAGCCAATGGAGCAAATGAAGCATGGTCAATAAGTTATGAAGGAGGAGAAAAGACAAAGGAACTTGCCCCTTATTCTATATCACAAGGAACCCATATAGAAGTGTGTGATTTGTTTTTTTCTACCCCAAACAGACTGAAGTTTTTAAAGACTGAAAGAGCTGAAATGCAGCATATAGTTGATATCATCAATAACTTAGCAATGATTAACTATGATATAGGTTTTACTCTTACTTCAAACAATAAAAAGCTTTTAAAATATGCCAAACAAGCTTCATTGTTTAGTAGATTATGTAAAATAGAAAAGGAATTTCATGATAATTCTTTAGAAGTCTGTGAGGAAGAAGGAGGCACTAAACTTACAGGATATATATGTAAGCCAACAGTAAATCGAGGTAAATCTAGTATGATCTATACCTTTGTTAATAAAAGGCCAATAAGAGATAATCTGTTGGTAGGTGCAATTAAATATGCATATCATGACTTAATACCGAATAATAGATATCCTTTTGCAGTATTACATTTGGAAATACCTTATGACCAGGTAGATGTAAATGTGCACCCGAACAAATCAGAAGTAAGATTTCAGAATAAAAAACTCATATATGAAATAGTGACAAGAGGACTGATTAAAGCCCTTTCAAGGAGGATAAGACCTGAAGCTATAAATGAAAATGAAGAGAGAGACAATGCAGAACTTATTGATAGTGCAAGGGAAGATGAGCATCAAAGGATGCATTTGAGGGGCGTGCCGACAACAGAAGCGCCGTTGGCAATCGATTTTCAAAATAGATCTGATGAAAGAGGGAGTAAGGAGAAGCATCAAGAAAATTGTGAACTAAAAAAAGAAGGAAAAAATAAAGAAGGTAACAGAGATTTTTATGAAAAAAGACCAAGTAGCGTTGAAAATTCATTAATGAAAAAATTTGGCTCTATGCAAAAGTTTCCAGAAGCTCTAGAGAAACAAGTTAAACTTATAGAAGATCATCCTCTTGGACATGCACGTTGTCAGGTTTACAACACTTATATAATCGCAGAAAATAAAAACAAATTAGTGATAGTTGATCAACATGCAGCTCATGAGAGATTAGTTTATGAGTATATGAAAGAAGTCATGGAAAAATCAGCAATTAAGAGGCAATCATTACTTATTCCCGAAAAGGTAGAAATTACCAATCAGGCAGGAATGGAGATGATAGAAAATTATCAGGACAAGCTTTCTGAAATGGGTTTTGGCATTGAGGTAACATCGAATTCTACGGTGTTAGTTAAAGAAATTCCAGCAATTTTGAATTGTATAGACATAAAAGAGGTTATAACTGATATAGCTGACAGGTTAATAGAGATGGAAGATACTTTACCTATAGAGGATAAAATAAATAAAATATTAGCAACAATATCTTGCCACAATTCAATTAGAGCAGGTAGAGAAATGAAATTAGAGGAAATGAATGCATTACTAAGGCAAATGGAAGATACACCATATTCTGACCATGGAAGACCTACTTATATAGAGATGAAACTCAGTGATATTGAAAAATTATTTGAGAGAAAGTAGTATAGCAAAAAAATAGTAAAAAGTCTTAGTGTTTTTTATAATAAGATACAAGTTCAAGTAATATCAACTTATTAATGAAATTTGGTATAACTAAAGCTAAAGGGGAGTGTTAAATAAACCATACGCGTCAAGTTAAGGAAAATCGAAAGTAAAGCTGATGAGAGAAAAGAAATAATAAGGTATAAGTTCTCTTGGATAACTTAATAGAGAGAACTTATAATGAATAGAATAGCATGCCTATCAAAAAAACTCAAAAATTTCTTTAATGAAAAAGCAGATGAAGTATCAAAAGACGTAGGATTTATAAAAAGGAAGAGAAAACTTAGGGGTTCATCGTTTATAAAAGCAATAGTTTTTGGTAATATAGGAGTCAACAACTGTAGTATAGAAACGATGTGTCAGTTATTAAACGAAGATTCAATAAAAATAACAAAACAGGGCTTGGATTACAGATTTACAGAAGAGGCAGTAGAGTTTATGAAGAGAATGTACAATGAGTCTTTAGCGATATTCAAAAATAGCTTACAAATCGATTGTAAAATTTTAAAACAGTTCAAAGGTGTCAAATTATTGGACAGTAGTTACATTAGCTTACCAAATAATATGGAAAGTATGTACAAAGGGTACGGCACTAGCTACAGTGGTTATGAAAGCAATACTAAATCTGGTGTAAAATTACAGGTACTTTTTGACTACCCAAACCAGACGCTAGATCAACTTAATATAACAGAAGGAATCAGGTCAGACCAAGGTTACAAAGGTCATTTAAGCAGTATATCAGATGGAGATTTGCTAATATCAGATCTAGGCTACTTTGTGCCAAATTCTTTTGAGCAGATCAGTCAAGCAGGAGCTTATTTTGTGAGCCGTTATAAATCTGATACGAATATATATGATGTAGAAACAAATCAAAAAATAGATTTACTGGAGTGTTTAGAAGATCAATCTTTTCTAGGCTCTGTGAACCAAAATTTTAAGCAAGCCATATGAGGGCCCCAACGAAGTTTAAAAAGCCTAAATAAACCGTGGCAGTCGGGAGTGTTAAATAAACTGTGTCAAACCACATTTTTAGCTCAACTCAATTTTCAATCTTCCAGGAAAGAAAATGTCAAGCTGAGATATGGCTACTGCCCAATCATGCACAGGCATCGTCCATTTTTCCTCTGCCTTCTTTATAGCACAATATACCAACTTATACAAGGCATTTATGCTGGTAAATGAGCCCTTGGTC
>NZ_JACVWV010000095.1 GCF_014534705.1 Wolbachia endosymbiont of Pentalonia nigronervosa
GTTTTTTAGCTGATTTACTTGATAATTCACCATATGCTTTTTCCTGCAACCGATATGCTATACGTCTTATCAAATACTTCCGGCAATATGGTGGGGCTTCCGACTCAAAAAGCTGCCTCCATATTTTCTTAATCTCTGGTAACGACTTACTTGTTAACGATAATACCTCTTGTTCTGTAGATCTGCTCATTTCTCCCCCCTTTTTTATTTGTGGTTTATAATACTTACTTTTCCTTTTTGTCATTAAATATACCTGAAAGGTGCTTCACTACTTTTTCCTTCCTTTTTATTCCATCTTTCATTTCTTTTATTCCTGTCTGTCAACTTCGGCTCTAGTCTTAGTAATTGGACAAATGCTTCCGTAATTAGTACTTTTACATTCTTTGTATGCCTCATGCATGCTGCACGATATAGCGGTGTTTCTTCTCTTTCATTTTTGGCATTTACATCTGCTCCTTTCTCTCTCACCGTCTTTTGATTCGCTATTTCTGCTGCTTGATGCAAAATTGTGTCTCCACTTTTTCCTTTTTCATTTATTCCTTCGTATGATTTTTTCTTTATTTTCCTTAACGCCTTCTGAAAATCATTCCTTGTTTCTTGGTTGTATCTTATTCTTTTTCCTTTCTGCGCCATTTCTTACTAAAAATTTACCTTTTCAAGCAGCATACTTTTTTCTTTTATTTACTGCTATTACTTAATTATATTCTATTTAAACGAGTAATGCAAGGTATTTTTTACAATCAGGGATGGAATATTAGATCTATTTTAATATATTAACTTGTATAATTAATATGCTAACAAATGGGCTGTACATTGTTCCAAGACCTATTCAAATGCTTGTGTTCGTGCCACGTTAGTGCACCTGGGTATACTACTAAAATGTAACTTTCTAATTCATGTATTGCATCTTTTTGTCTTGAATCTGAATCGCTTTTAAAATGAACATTGTGCTCTGCTAAACCAAATCTTATAACTTTTTGATTGATATCATTTTCTATTTTGTAATGATAAGTTACACTGAATCTTTCTAAAATTGGTGTGTATTTGAAATTCCACAATTGCTCTGAAAGCCTATTTTCTCCCAGCAAAAATTTATCTCCCATTTCTTCATCATAACAAACAGGAAAGCAGCCATTTATTTCTCCTAATTTCCAACTGTCAGACAATACCACCTGTGCTTTAGCGAACTTAATCGGTGGCAGCAAGCTCTGTAGAGTAGGATATAAAGCTTTGAAATTATACCAAAGATGATTTCTCTCATATATACCATTATAGTTCTTTGTATGTGGTTCTGTTTCCCCAAGTATTGCAACATCTAAACGATATAAATCACTACTATAATTTCTTTCATAATGAACTCTAAATGTACTAAATTTGAAACTTGGCTTAGCGATTTTTAGTTCAAATGAGTTTTTTCTTCCAAATGATAATACTGGTCCTTCTTTTGCTACTTTTACCCCTGAATAATCAGACAGTAAGTCACCAAATATGCTTTCATCCAACATGAACCTTTGGGCGTTATATAGGTCATTAAAAATCCGCATTAGCCGCGATCTTGCCGGTAGTGATAGTTTTGCCAACTCTATTACTGCATCCACAAAAAAGTCATTTGGCACATCTTGAATACCTATTTGCAGTTCAAAAAAATGCTTTCCGGGTGGCTCTTCAATAATCGTAATGTCATCTATGTTTGCCCATTTCAGAGCTATTTTTAAAGATGCAGGTGTTCCTCTTAACCGCTGAAATTCTACTCCTTCTTTTATAGCCTTCTTTTTGTCTTTTACCCACAGCAAAATTTCTTCTAGGCCATATTCTTCTATCATCCATGGCAATATTTCATCTTTAAGATTAAACTTAAATCCTCTTATGCTTCTTGGATCTACTTTATAGTCTATTGCTTCTACTATATCTCTCTCTTGTTTTGTTGCATTTGGTGGTAATAACATCAGTTTTTCCTTACACACTCAACTCTCAAATTTTCCAGTTTAGCACACTCATTTCCCTTTATTACAACGTCTTCTTGAGGTTCTATCAACTCTATATTTTCTACCCCTTCTACAAACAAATTTGCTATAATACATGATTTTGTAACACTCCAACCAAGTCTTTTGCTTGATTCAAACTTTTTGATGAACTGTTTCTTTATTTCTTCCTCTGATACTATAGGGCTCATGCTAATTTTGCTGTGGATATCTATTCCTATAATTTTGCAATTTACCACTTCTATAGTATCGGTTAAAATCCTTACATCGTCCTTGTTTAGCTGATTTCTGACAATTTTTAGTAGTGTCTCTGATGGTGTGGATAACTCTGTGGATAAAATTGAGATCTGCACCTTTCCTGGTACAAGAGATTCAACTAATGCATCCTTAACTCTTGTATCTGCTGACAATGCATGGTACTTATAATGTTCCTTACTTCCACCTGTTTTTATTTTTGCTTTTATTCTTTTTCTAAAACTTTCATCATTTTCTTCATCTTTTCTTTCTACTGCATAAAACTCAGCTAAGTGATCAAGATCTTTTCCTTCTGCAAACTTCAGTAGATTTGCTTTTGCTGCTTCATTTATTCTCTGCCTCAGTAATAGCTCCCTCCATGCTGCCACTTCCATTATCTTCATCGCTGGGTCGCTCTCAACCAAGGCAGTAAAACTTGCATCACGGTGGATTAGTTCCTCCTTCATCCGTGAAAAAATTTCTTCGTAGCTCAGTTTTTCAATAACATTAGGTGTCTGCATTTCTAAACAACTATTCCGCTAATATTTATGAATTTACCCTCTGAAAGATAAATACCTTCAAGTGCAATGGTCACTCTTCCTTCTTTTATTTCTGTTACTTTTACCTTTTCCAATTTAAACCTTCTTTCCCACTTTTGTAGAGCTTCTGCTACTGCTGCATAAATTTCCAAGGAAAAATCACGGGTTACTGGCCTATCAACCAACTCAAACAACCTTGAGCCATAATCCCTTCTCATGATTCTGCTGCCTATCGGTGTGGTCAGTATATCAGCTATCGATTGTTTTAAATGCTCTATTCCCTCTAGCTCTTTTCCAGTACTTGCATTCATTCCTCTCATATATAAAAGTTTTGTTGATTTTCGTTAGGCTAATTTAAGAAAGTAGCTCAACTATTTTTTTCTGAGTTCTTTGTTCTTGGCTAGGTAGTGTAGACATTCAAAAAGAAAGGAGTTATAATAACAATTTTTGAGAGAAGCTAAGGATGTTATACGACTTAAAAGATAAGCAATGGGAAAGGATAAAGGAGAGTTTACCCGGAAAGAAAGGGGATAGTGGAAGGAGTGCAAAGGACAACAGAAAGTTCATAGCAGCAGTGATGTGGATAGGGCGAACAGGA
>NZ_JACVWV010000096.1 GCF_014534705.1 Wolbachia endosymbiont of Pentalonia nigronervosa
CAGTAATTGCTGAAAGTTATATTGAGTCAAAAGATATAAAGGTAGATGGTACAGCAACACGTATCACTTGGTCACCAGTTTGGTGTGAAGCTGGCAGAGAATATGCTATTGTTTTACTAACTGATGATCCAAATACTGCAGTTAAAATAGCGGAATTAGGAAAATATGATGCAGTAAACAGCCGTTGGGTAACGAGTCAGCCATATCAAGTTGGAGTGTTACTTTCATCAAGCAATGCCAGCACTTGGACTCCACATCAAAATTTAGATTTAACTTTTCGACTGTTAGCTGCAAAATTTACTGAAAATTCCACCACAATTAACCTTGGCAAGATTACCGCAAATAACACTTCAGATTTAATTGCTCTGGCAAACGTTGAAAAAGTTTCATTTGATACTAATGCTGAGTTTATTTTAACTGAACAGGATGGAAAAGAGCATTTTTTATCTGATAATCTGCCATTAGCACTGCGTTCAAGACTCTCTGGAGAATTAACTGTAAAAACAACGCTAAAAGGCTCAAAGGAAAGAAGCCCGGTACTTTACCCCGGTTTACAATTGGTTCTTGGCAATGTGGGAGAATCTGCAGATTACGTAACCAGGAGCATTCCAGCAGGTTCAAATACGAAGATCACCATTACTTATGATGCATTAATACCTGGCACTGCAGACGTTAAAGCATATGTGCAAAAAAACGTGAAAAGAGAATGGCAGCTAGTTAATTTAACAACAGGAAAACCTATCGGTGACAACTGGGTGGAGAGGACTCACATACTGACAAACTTTAATGCCAATGAAACCAGGATAAAGCTAGTTCTCAGTGGTACAGTGCAATATCGCCCTAAAGTGAAAAATTTGAGAGTCATTGTTACATGAAATTTCACTTACTAGCATATACCGAAAGAAAATATGTATTAAAATATTGAAAATGTTGCATTAATGGTGTATAATATTAACAAATTTGAAGCTATGCCGTTTTCAAAATTTCTAGATCCAAAGAACGACCTTACTTTCAAGCTAATCTTTGGTACTGAAAAAAACAAAAATATTCTCATTCACTTCATAAATGATATTTTAGGATTTACTGGAGAAGATGTAGTACAAGAGGTAGAATTTCTTAGCACGATCATGAATCCTGAGATTGCTTCTGATAGACAAAGTATAGTTGATATTCTATGTAAGGATTCAATAGGGAGAAGATTTGTGGTTGAGATGCAAGTTGCTAGAGATAAAGGCTTTGAAAAACGTGCACAACTTTACGCTGCTAAAGCTTACTCTAGACAGTCATGCAAATATTCCGATTTACAAAAGGTATACTTCATCGCTATATCTAATTGTAATTTATTTTCTGAAGATGTGTATTATATTTCGACTCACAGTATACGTGATATAGAAACCAATGGACACTACTTAAAAGACTTTCAGTTTATTTTTATAGAACTACCTAAGTTTTCAAAAAGCAAAGTAGACCAATTAGAGACAATAATAGAGCGTTGGTGTTTCTTCTTTCGGTATGCAGCAGAAACTACAGATGAGGATTTAAAAAAAATAGCAGAACGGGCACCAATAATAAAGCTAGCATATAATGAATTAGACAAATCCGGCTGGAAAGAAAAAGATCTGATAGCCTATGAAGAGATGGATATGAACGTTCAAAAAGAAGAGGGTATTTGGGCTCAAAGGCTTGATGATGCTACTGAAAAAGGTAGAGAGGAAGGCAGAGAGGAAGGCAGAGAGGAAGGTGCAAGAGAAATAGCTAAGAACTTAATTGAACTTGGTATATCTACGGATATTATCGCAAGGACTACTGGGCTTTCAAATGAACAAATTGAAAAGCTGAAATAAAACACTACTTTTTCAAACAATACCAATGCCAAAAGATAAGACCAAGAGAGGATATCCATTGCCGCACCCAGAAAATATTGCCGTACAAGATGTGGTACGTATTCGTGAAACTATTGAAAAGGTGGATAAAGATATTACAAGGGGGGAAAATGAACATGATGAGCTGAAGGGTAACTTTGAAAGATTTAGTTTTGAAACATTGTTAAAATTGTGGGGAAATTAAGAGATGACTATCGCAAAAGAAGTAGTATACGCATTACATCAAAGAATTAAGGATTTATCTCAAGATGCAACGCCTGATAAGGTAGCATATTTGGCCAAGGCATTAGAGTCTATAGCCGGGCAGAGTACTGTATTTGATATTGTGCAGATGACTGATGTAAAATTGAAAGAACTGCTTGACAGCACAACAAGTCATTTAAGTAAATTAGATACCAATAAAACCAATGCGTTAGCGGCAATCTCTGAATTGGAGGGAAAATCGTTAAAGAAAATAAATGACCAGGAGTTAAAAAGCCTATCAATTCTTGACACCAAAAAAGATGCCAATATTGCTGCAATAAATAGCACAACAGATCTTGGTAGTATAAAAAACACACTTAAAGCTATTAATGACCTTCCTAAAGATTCTTCAATAATGAAGGAAGTACAGTCCCGAGGGGTTATTCAGTCTGGATCACAACCTTTCCTGTTTGGAATATTGAGCAGATACAATGACTATAGCTGGGGTTATGGTCATTTCACAAGTGAATTAGGACAATGGTACATTAATACAGAAAAAACTAATAACATGTTTTGCTTGCTTACAGGTGCGCATAGCTATGACACAAGTTATGTTTCATTTTATAAACCGCCACAATTAAGTTTCTTGCAAGGGAAAAATGGAACATTTATCTATAGAGAGCTGTATACGCGTTATGTAGTTTCTTCAAATGAGTACTCTTATCCATATGCATTGCTGGGAGTAATATTTGTAAAAAACACCACAAATAGTGAGATAACAAGAACAATAAACTTTGTTGGTTCATCACATTGGTATTCAGGATACGAAGGAATGGGAGCATTTGTGGGAACACCTGATAATACCAATACTAATAAGGCACAAATATCATCGATTAGCTGGAAAAATATTTATAACCTTGGAAGCACAAACAGTGGATTTTTAGCTTCAGGAAGTGTTGTCATTCCAGCTAATAAAACAGTTGTGATTTTACTTTACACGTCACCATATTATTACACGAGTAGTGGTAACTATTATGCACAATTTATGCAGTGGGGAATATACAATTTTCGCAGCAATTTTTTGACCACTGGACTTGAGGTAGATGTAGAAAGAACACTTAAAGCTTGGCAATGCCCAGGATTTACTAATACGTTTGAAATTTGGAAGTAAGAAGGAGGAAAATATGTCTATTTATATGCGTTTCGAAAACAACAAACAAGTAG
>NZ_JACVWV010000097.1 GCF_014534705.1 Wolbachia endosymbiont of Pentalonia nigronervosa
GCAATTTTTTAACAGAAGAACTTGAAGTAGATGTAGAAAGAACACTCAAAGCTTGGCAGTGTCCAGGATTAGAGGCTACTTCCAAAATTTGGAATTAAAAAAGTGGAGGAACAATGTCTACTTATATACGTTTTAAAAACAAAAAACAAATCGAAACAACGACACTAGAAAACAAGCCGGAAGGAGAAGGATGGTATGAGGCACCAGAGAACTTTGATTGGCAAAAAAGATATTGTTTAGCAGAAGGGGGAAATATTGTTGAAAGGAGTAATGAAGATATTGAGCTGGAACTACTGCAAAATGCGAAATTTTCTGCATTGTCTGATCTTCGTATTCATTATGATAGGTGTACTCACCAATACGCAGGCTATTCTCACCAGAAAGCTAAGTCGTATGAAATTCAGGAAAAAGCTGCGGAGAATATTTTAGTTTCAGAACCAAATAAGTTAAACGAAAAAGATACTCAAATTATTGAACCCCTGGCAAAAGTTCGAGACATAACAATAATTGAAATGGCAAAACTCATCCAAAATAAAGCGCAAAAAGCAGTAAAAGCAATAATAAAATGTGAGGAACTTGAAGATCTGGCCGAGAGGAAATTTGAAGCAGCCAAAAATGAGGGAGAGCTAAAGGCTTTACTCAATGATTTTAAACAAAGAATACAAGAAATAGGCAGAGGATGACAGAACAATTTTTACATGGGGTGAATGTTATTGAAGTAACTTCAGGCCCAAAAACAATTAGAACCAGTAAATCATCAGTGATAGGTGTAATTGGTACTGCACCTGAGGCGAACGAGCAAAAATTTCCACTGAATAAACCAGCATTGATAGCAGGGAGTTTAAAGGAAGCAGCAAAACTCGGAAAAACAGGAACTCTTCCTTCTGCAGTAAATGCAATTTTTTCTCAAGTTGGTGCAACAGTAGTAGTTATTCGTGTTGAAGAGAGCAAAAACACTGACGTGAAGTTAAAAGAAGAAGAAACATTAAAAAATATCATTGGTGGAGTTGACGAAAAAACTGGGGAGTATCAAGGCATACAGGCGTTTTTAAGCAGTGAAAGCATAGTCCATGTTGCTCCAAGAATACTAATTGCCCCTTATTTTACTCATCAATTATCTGAGTCTAAAAATCCAGTAGTGGCAGCGTTAATAGGGGTGGCAGAAAAGCTAAGAGCAATAATAGTAGCAGATGGGCCAAATACTAACGATGAAGAAGCAATAAAGTGGAGAAAAAGTGTTGGCAGCGCAAGAGTTTACGTTGTTGATCCTTGGGTAAAAGTATCTGAAGGGGAGGAAAAGCCACCAAGTCCATTTGTAGCTGGTTTAATGGCCAAAGTAGATAGTGAAGAAGGATTTTGGCACTCACCATCAAATAAAGAGATAAATGGCATTGTTGGCACAAGTAGAGCTATTGATTTTACACTCGGTAATGCAAGCTGTAGAGCAAATTATTTAAATGAAAATGAAGTAACGACGATAATTCACCAAAATGGCTACAAACTCTGGGGAAACAGAACGTGCTCAGATGATCCAAAGTGGGCTTTTCTGTCGGTCAGGCGTACTGCAGATTTAATAAATGACAGCTTATTGAGAGCTCACTTATGGGCAGTTGATCGCAATATTACCAAGACTTACATAGATGATGTAATTGAAAGCGTAAACTCTTACTTAGCAGGTTTAAAAGCACAAGGGGCAATTATCAGTGGAAAATGTTATGCAACTTCAGACCCAGCAAACATTGCAAGTGGCAAAGTATTTTTTGACTTTGAATTTACTCCACCATACCCTGCTGAGCAGATAACTTTTCGCTCTCACTTGCTAAATAATGAAATTTTATAAAGAGGAAGAAAGTGTTACCAAAGATACTGAGAAACTTTAACGTATTTGTCGATGGTAGAGGCTATGCTGGGAAAATCGACGAAATAACCTTGCCAAAACTTACCATTAAAACTGAGGAATATCGTGCTGGTGGTATGGACATTCCAATTAGCATAGATATGGGAATGGAGAAATTAGAGGCTGAGTTTACCTTCGCTGAATATGATACAGAACTCTTTCGGCTATTTGGCTTGATAAATGGAAACTCGGTGTCCTTAACTCTTCGTGGAGGAATGCAAGGTAGTGGTAGCAATGAAGTTGAAGCCGTTACTATAAATCTCAGGGGAATATTCAGAGAATTTGATTTTGGTAGCTGGAAACCTGCAGAAAAAGCCACACTCAAATGTACGGTAGCTGCTCATTATTATAAACTTACTATAGGTGGAAATGAGTTAATAGAGATCGACGCTGAAAATATGATTCGGAAAATTAACGGTGTTGATCAGATGTCTTTGCTGCAAACGGCTTTAGGAATTTGACAAAAAATGTAAGGCTTTTTTATTGAAAAGTTGCTAATAATGCTGTATAATTATTAATGGTTTTTAGGAATTTTTGCTATGGCTTTATCTAAGTTTCTTGATGTTAAAAACGACATAGCCTTCAAACGAATCTTTGGTACTGAAAAGAATAAAGATATTTTAATTCATTTCTTAAATGATATCCTAGGGTTTACTGGCGTCAACGAAATAAAAGAGATAGAGTTTTTGAGTACTATCCAAGATCCTGATATTGCTGCTAAAAAACAAAGTATTGTCGATGTTCTCTGTAGAGATGAAAATGGGGTGCAAGTAATTGTCGAAATGCAGGTGGCTAAAACCAAAGGCTTTGAAAAACGTGCCCAATACTATGCAGCTAAAGCTTATTCAAGGCAGGCTGATAAAGGTGATCAATACCATGACCTTAAAGAAATTATCTTTATTGCTATAGCAGATTGTATTCTGTTTCCGTGTAAGTCTATGTATAAGTCAAAACATACTATTCGGGATGAAGATACTAATGAGCACGATTTAAAAGATTTTTACTTTATATTTATTGAATTGCCAAAATTTCCAAAAACCAAAGAGGAGCAGCTTTCAGGTATAGTTGAGAAATGGATATACTTCTTCAAGTATGCAGATAAAACTAGTGAAGAGGATCTAGAAAGAATAATAGGAAGTGATTTGATAATAAAGAGAGCCTATGAAGAGTTAAATAGGTTCAACTGGTCAGAGAAAGAATTTATAGCCTATGAACAAGAGATCAAGCGTATTCTTGATGAACAGGCTGTCCTCGCTCAAAAACTTGATGATGCCAGAGAGGAAGGAAAGATTGAAGGAAAGATTGAAGGAAAGATTGAAGGAAAGATTGAAG
>NZ_JACVWV010000098.1 GCF_014534705.1 Wolbachia endosymbiont of Pentalonia nigronervosa
AAAGGTGTCAGTGCTCCTTCTCTTCCGGTTAGTGGTTTACCTTCTCTTATAGATGACAGGATATTTGTCTCTAATTCTTGATAGTTTACTAATCCAACATAGTTGTTTGCTCTTTTTTCTTTCATTTGTTAAACCTCCATTTTTTATATCATTAATATATCATTTTTCGGTTTGACACAGTTTATTTAACACTCCCTTTGAAAATCAATACTTGCCCCTTTAAGGACTTCGGTTGTCTTGTCAACTATTTTTAGGCAATGCCTAAATTTTTCTACTTCCCTTGCAAATGTTTCATTATCAAAAAAACTTAACATAGAACCTCATTAACCAAACTAAAAACATCTTAATTATCATGAGATTACAAGTCAATCACTTTTTGCATAACGCTTTAATATTTCGCTCACTTGTTGATCACTGTCAAGCCACCTAAAAACTGTTCTTGTGATTCCTGTACAATTGCAAAGTTGGCAGCAGTCTTTTTTTAACAGCTATACGTTTCAGTTAGAAACCAAAATGCTTGCTATACCCATAATAATTATACATAATAAAATTTTTCAAATTGCTCACTCCACAAAAGCGGTATGCCTTTTTTAAAATCAGTCCATTTCAAGTAACGAGGTTGCATGCCATTTAAAATATCTTCTTTTATCTTTGGTGCTAAGAAGTTTAACCGCAATACAGCTCGTAGGTACATTGACCTTGGTTCCATATTATTGGCAATACACAGCTCTACCATATTTGCATACTTACCTTCATTTAGCTGACGTTGCCATAGATGTGCTCTCACTAGTGCTTTCAGTAGAATATTATTTTTCTTCCCGCTTCTACTATGCTTATTCTCTGGCTCTAATATTATGCACCTTCCTGGTGTTTTTTTTAACTTCAGTTGTACAAAAAAAGATATTTCTCCATTTTTGATTTGGATCTCTTCTTCTAAATTATTAAGCTGCATCTTTTACCTCTTGTAACCCTTCTGAACTAATACAAATTTCAATTCCTCTTTCTCCTACCCAGACACTTTTAGTCAGTTTCTTTATCATCTCTTCCTGTTTTACTGGAAACAAGTGATCCCAAATCATACCTAGCCTTTCTTTCTCCAATAGGTATTTTATTCTCTCTATCACTATCCTTTCCACCTCTCCCGCTGCTACTGTTCGATTCATCGATGGACAATACTTTCCTCGTAAATGATTACTACACACGTAATACCTGTAATGCTTATTTTTCTTCTTCGTATATGTTGGTGTCATGCTAACATTACATCTCTGACAACGTATTACGCTCTTTAATAGTGCCTCTTGATATTTTATAGCTCTAAAAGGCCTATTCTCTATTAGCTCTTGTGCTCTACACCATATCCCTTCTTTTATTACTCCCTTATGCTGTCCTTGGTAATGTTTTTCATGATGCCTTACTTTCCCTATGTAGGTTGGATTAGTTATTATTCTTCTTACTGTTGCTTTTTTAAATTCTTCTCCACCATGAAAATTTCCGGATTTTGCTTGAAATCTTTTGGTTCTATATCCTTGACTGTTTATTTCTTTCACCAGGGCTGTTACTGATTTCAGCTCCATAAATCTTGCAAACATATGCTCTATTACTTTTGCTTCTTCTTCATTAATAATTAGTTTCTTTTCTCTTATATCATACCCTAGTGGTGGATTTCCTCCCATCCATAATCCTCTTTCTTTCGATCCTGCTATTTTTATCCTTATGTGATCTCCTACTGCTTTCCTTTCTCTTTGCGCTATTCCAAGGTTTAAATATAACATGAACTCATTGTCTGTACTTTCCTCGTTTAAATACGGTTCCATTACTGAGCTAAACCTCACTCGGTTTCTATTAAATTTATCTGATATTACTCGGATGAAATCTACTAATGATCTTGTTAATCTATTTAGCTTAAATACTATTACATAATTTACTCTTCCTATTTCTATATCACTCAATAATTCACACAAGGCTGGCCTATCTAAGTTACCTCCTGAGTATCCCCCATCATCGTACCTTTTTGGCAATAAAGACCAACCTTCTCGCTTATTAGCGTTGAAAAACTTTTCACACTCTGCCCTTTGTGACTCTATGCTGTTAAATGCTTGTTCTAGTCCATCTTCATTTGATTTTCTAGTGTATATTGCACATTTTATTTCTTTATACATTTATCTCCTACTCTTTAAACATTTTTCCTTTTATCTCTCAATGAAAAAAATGCTGGGCCATTCCAATTTGTTCCCGTTATTTTTTCTGCTATTGCTGATAATGACTTAAAAAACTGTCCTTGGTATATAAACCCTTTATCAGTTACCAATACTTCATGATCTTCACCGTTATACTCCCTTATAAACTTTGTTCCTGACACTGGTAAGTTATCACCTTTTATCTTTTTTCCTTCTTCCATTTGGTCTGCTAATTGATCAACTCTTTTTTCCACTTTGCCTGATAACTTACCATACTTTACCTCTTGCAATCTATACGCTATTCTTGGTATTAAATACTTCCGGCAATATGGTGGGGCTTCCGACTCAAAAAGCTGCCTCCATATTTTCTTAATCTCTGGTAACGACTTACTTGTTAACGATAATACCTCTTGTTCTGTAGATCTGCTCATTTCTCCCCCTTTTTTATTTGTGGTTTATAATACTTACTTTTCCTTTTTGTCATTAAATATACCTGAAAGGTGCTTCACTACTTTTTCCTTCCTTTTTATTCCATCTTTCATTTCTTTTATTCCTGTTATCTTCCCTGTCAACTTCGGCTCTAGTCTTAGTAACTGGACAAGTGCTTCCGTAAAATGTTCTTTTGTTTCTTGTATTGAGGGTATTCCTATTCTCTTGCCAAGTAGGGCTTTAAATTCTTTGTTTGCATAAACTATTGCTTTTGCTCCTAACTCATCTTTTATTTCTGTATCTGCTCCGGCTTTTAATAATTCTTCTACTACTTCTTTTGCTGACATCGTACACGCTATATGCAATGCTGTCCTTCCCATAAGATTTACCGCATTCACATTTGCTCCTTTTTCTATTAGTACTTCTACATTTTTTGTATACCTCATGCATGCTGCTCGATATAGCGGTGTTTCTTCTCTTTCATTTTTAGCATTTACATCTGCTCCTTTTTCTATTAGTAACCTCACCGTCTTTTGATTCGCTATTCCTGCTGCTTGATGCAAAATTGTGTCTCCACTTTTTCCTTTTTCATTTATCCCTTCATATGATTTT
>NZ_JACVWV010000099.1 GCF_014534705.1 Wolbachia endosymbiont of Pentalonia nigronervosa
TTTGATCGATGTGACTTGCTATTACCCCTATACTTCCTACTCCTGAAGTTCTGCTTACAAAAACCTTTTCAGCGCTTGAAGCAATTGCATATGCAGCAGAGTACGCATCATCATTGGCTATAGCGATAATTTTCTTCTGTGCTCTTGCATTATAGATAAAATCAGCTAGGTCAAATAAACCGCTTACCTCTCCTCCAGGACTGTCTATATCCAAAAGAACTGTTTCAACTTTTTTATCAATTAAAGCTTCTTCTATTTGTACTTGTACTCTTTCATACGATGTCATGCCTAGAAAATCATCAAATGTTCCTGGTTTTTTAGTCAAAATTCCATGAATAGGTATTATTGCTGTTTTTTCTTCTCCTACGCTATTTTTGACAGAATGCTTGAAATTTTTGAAAATTGGCTGTTTTTCCTTATATAGCGATAGCAGCTCAAAACTCCTTGGTTCAAGCATTAACGGCTTATTTAGCAGCATTGTTCCCCCTAGCATCAGAGTCAAAAAATAGGTTGAAAGAATCAGCACGTCTTTGATCTTCTGCTATTTCTTGATCAATTTCCTCAACATCATAACCAAGCTCTGAGACTACTTCTGACCGACTTTTAAAACCATTTCTGACTGCCATCTGTTGTGCTTGTTGGTCTTTTAACGGATCCACCCAATCAAACCCCTGTGCTATCCATTTTACTTCTTTCGATGTTTCGTTAGATATAGCGGAAAGTTTTCCAGATAAGGTAGCAAGTTCTAGCCATCTATTCCACACTGGCCGGCAAAATTGAAAGACCATGATATTATGCTGCAACATCGCACATCTTCTGCGAAACTCTATTAATCCAGCCCGAATTGATGAATAATTTACGTTGGTTAAATCACCCGTCAGTTGTTCATAAGTGATACCCATGCCGATTGCTATAGCTCTTAACTGCTGCCTCATGAATGCTTCGTAACTTCCACCAACATCTGATGGCTCTGAAAATTTAATGTCTTCACCTGGGTCTAAAAGCTGCATTGTTCCTGGTTCTAAACCTGATAATGCTACTCCATGTTCATTACTCTCACCTTCACCCATTATATTTGCTTCTGGATCAAGTCGTGTAACAAACCCGGCAAACATTGCTGCAGTTTTTTTTCTTACCAGCTCTGCATCGTCATATTGATCAAGTTCGTAGAGTTTTAAAAGTACATTTGAAAGCCATGGTTCTCCTCTAATTTGCCCTGGTCTTAAGGGTTTATATATATGAAGTACATCACTTGCTGGTACTCTAACAGATTCTCCAAAAGATTCTCCAAAAGATTCTCCAAAAGATCCTTCTCCTGGATGCTCTCGAAAGAGGTAATACGCTTCTCTCTGCCCAAGTCGGTTAAATTCAATACCATTACGAATAATATTCCCATTTGCAAGTGTTTGATTGCTCTTATTATCCAAATGCTCTGATTCCAGTACTTGTAGCTGCAATGGTACAGAGAATCCATCTTTAGGTTTACGGTTTCTTAGGCGAATAAAACATTCACCACCTTCAATCATACTTCTGCAAATTAGAGCTTGTAATCCATAAAAATCACTTGTTCCACAGCTATCTGCTTCATCTGTCCACTTGAGCCACAATTCTTGAACTTTTTTTCTAAACTCTGCATCTTTAGCTTTTGATTGCGGCTTGATTCCCGTACCAACACAATTTGAAACGATTGTATCAATAATATTTGCTGCATATGGATTTTTTCTCACCATGTCCCGTGATCTACTGCGTAGGTGTTCCAGGTTATGTGAAAGTAAACTATTTATTCCACTCCTTTCTGGCTGCCAGTACATTACTCTTCTTCCTGATCCTGACGCATCCCACGCTGAACTTTGAATTTTTGGTTTTTTGAATAGTTGTTTGAATGTTTTTAAAAGCATTATTTTCCTTTATCTGAAATTTTTGATAACTCAGCTTCTAACTCTTCTATAGTTGGCAGAGCTGTCTTTATATTCTCTGGTAAGTTCTCAGTTATTCGATATTCAGCAAGGCCTATTGGTTTATTCATATCTCGTAGAGCGTATTCAGCCAACACATTATCCTTAGATTTACATAAAATTAAGCCAATGGAAGGATTATCTGTGGAATGTTTTAGCAAATCGTCAACTATTGATAAATAGAAGTTTATCTTACCAGAATGTTCAGGTTCGAACTCAACTGCTTTAATTTCTATTACTACAAAACACCTGAGTTTTAAGTGATAAAACAGAAGATCCAAATAATAATCCTTTTTCCTTACTGTTAAATGATATTGGCGTCCAACAAAAGAAAAGCCTGCTCCAAGTTCCATAAGAAACTTCTCTATATGTGCTACTAATCCTTTCTCTATTTCTCTTTCGTGGGCATCCTTGCCTATGCTTAAAAAATCAAAAATGTATGGATCTTTTAGAGTTTGATTTGCTAAGTCTGATTGTGGAGAAGGCAATTTTTCCTTAAAATTTGTAACTGCTTTACCTTGACGTTTATGAAGATCAAGCTCTATTTGGTGCATTAGAATAGAACGGGACCAGCCATATTCTGAAGCATTTCGCATATAAAAAAGTCTTGCTTCGTGCTCCTTCACTTGATTCATTAGAACAACATGATGATACCATGGTAATTCTATAGCAGCTTGCTGTAGAAATTCAGGGTCTGGATAAAGTTCTGCAAAACGCCTCATATTATGTAGGTTAGCAATACCAAATCCCTTCATTTCTGGGAATACACTTCTCAAATCTTTACTCAATTGATCAATAATTTTTGCACCCCAACCATGTTCCTTTTGGCGTTTTAAGATCTCTGCACCAATATGGTGGTAAAGTAAAATAAGTTTGCTATTTACTGCAAGCGCTGCTTTATAACGATTGGTAGCAATATGTTCTTTCAAATGCTCTAAAAATTCCGTGTACTCTTTTGCTATAATTTTTGCCATTGGTTATCCTTTAAATAGTTTTTACTATTATACAATCCCTTTATCTGTCGCAATAACAATCCTGCGCTTTGGCTTTTGACCTGCAATTTTCAACTCAGACTTAATTCGTTGCCTTAAGCTCAAAAGATCATTTATCTGCACCTCTGCATATCTCACCACATGGTCACCATAAGCAATTGATACCACTCTCCTGCCGTTTTGCAGTTTCTGAATTGCTTGCTCAACTTGAGCTAAATATTCTTCAGTGT
>NZ_JACVWV010000100.1 GCF_014534705.1 Wolbachia endosymbiont of Pentalonia nigronervosa
AAGTAAGACTTGCAACCACAAGGGCACTGAATAAAACAGCACTTTGGGTAAAGGCACAAGCTGCTAAGGAAATCAGTAAGGAAAAGCAAATAAAGTTAAATCTGATAAGAAAGAGATTGAGGATTTTCAAAGCAAAAACAAGCAGATTGGATGTATTAATAAGAGCAAATTTATATAACATAAGAGCGTCATCTCTAGGAAAAATGAAACAGACAAGGATGGGTGCAAAAGCAGGAAAACATGAGTTTATAGGAGGATTTATAGCAGTTATGCCAAGAGGTTATAAAGGAGCTTTTAAACGTGAAGGAAAGACAGCACTGCCAATACAGGAAGTTAAATTACCATTGGAACCAGAAGCGTCAAAAATAATAAAGGATCTTGTAAGTTATGAAGTTGAAAAGGTATTTGGAAAGTTTTTTGAACGTGAGTTGAGCTACATTGCAAAAATATGAATTGGAAAGATTTACATAACGCAATTTGTACTACGCTGAAGAGGGAAATACCAGCGATACAAACCTGTGAAGTATATCCAACAATAAGGAAAGAATTAGTAGCGCCAGCAGTATTTGTGGAACTTAGTAGCTTTGAAAAAGGACGTGATCCTGGAACTGAAGAATTAGCTTTAAGAGCAAGATTTGAAGCAAGGATAGTAATTGATTCTACAGTAGAAAATGCGCCTATAATTGTGAGATCTCTAGCTGCTGAGGTTGCAAGGGTAATAAACAGAAATACATGGGGAATGAGTGTATCTCCGGCTGAGTTTGTATCAGCGGAAGTTGATGGATTTCGGCCAGAATTAGATGCATATATTGTCTGGTTGGTTGAATGGGCGCATGAAGTGCATGTCGGAAAATCAGTCTGGTTAGAGGAAAAAATTCAATCTCACAAAATAGACATTGGGGAAGTAAATGCTGGAAAGTAATTTTGCTATTGCAGAGCTGCAAAGGAAATTAGCCAATGTTATCCGTATTGGTGTAGTGAAAGAAATAGATTACGAAAAAGCAAAGGTAAAAGTGAAAATAGGAGAGTCTTTGACAGATTTTTTGCCATGGATAGCAAGTAGAGCTGGGGAAGAAAGAGTTTGGGTACCACCGAGTATTGACGAGCAGGTAGTAATATTTTCACCACTTGGAGAATTATCACTGGGAGTAGTATTAGCTGGAATCTATCAACAGAAATATACTGCACCAGAAAGCAAAAAAGAGGTAAATAGTTTTAAATTTGTGGATGGAACAAAGGTATTATACAATAAAGAAAATGGTCATTTAGAAGTTAATGTAATAAATAAACTAACATTGAAAGTTGGGGAATCAAGTATAGAAATGACAAAGGATAAAATAAAACTGAAAGCAAGTAGGATAGAGCTAAATTAATGCTAAGAGTTGTCAGAAAAGGAGATCATTGCATGGAAGAAAGGCCACATTTTTGCATTACTGGAAGCCTCAATGTTTTTGTGAATGATAAGCCGATTTGCAGACAAGGAGACGGGTTTAGTGAAGGAAAAATATTAACTGAAGGGTCAAAAGTAGTGTTTGCAAATGGTTACGGAATTGGAAGAGTTGGAGATTTAGTATCCTGTAGTTCCAAGGTAGTAAGTGGAAGTCCAAATGTTTTTTGTGGTTAAAAATGCAAGGAATGAATAATACAACAGGAAAAAAGTTAGAAGGGTTAGAGCATCTAAAACAATCGATAGCTGATATACTGACCACACCGATAGGCAGCAGAATAATGAGAAGGGATTATGGCTCAAGATTATTTGAGTTAGTTGATAGGCCAGTAAACCGTGATTTTACATTAGAAATTTATGCGGCAGTAGCAGAAGCGCTAGGCAGGTGGGAGAAGAGATTCAGAGTGGAAAAAGTGAAAATTAAAGAAGTAAAAGAAGGAAAGGTTATAATTTCACTTGCAGGCATATTAGAGGGTAAATCTATAAATATTAGTGAGGTTGAGATAAATGCAGCTACCAAACATTATTGAGAAATTAAGTTTCGAAGAAATCTTTTCACGGATGAAGGAGGAACTAATCCACCGTGATGAAAATTTTACTGCTTTAGTCGAAAGCGATCCAGCAATGAAAATTATTGAAGTAGCAGCATGGAGAGAATTGTTACTGAGACAGAGAATAAATGAAGCAGCAAAAGCAAATTTACTGAAGTTTGCAGAAGGAACAGATCTCGATCACTTAGCTGAGTTTTATGGAGTAGAAAGAAAAGATGAAGAAAATGATGAAAGTTTTAGAAAAAGAATAAAAGCAAAAATAAAAACAGGTGGAAGTAAGGAACATTATAAGTACCATGCACTGTCAGCAGATACAAGAGTTAAGGATGCTTTAGTGGAATCACTGGTACCAGGAAAGGTGCAAATTTCAATTTTATCAACAGAATTATCCACACCATCAGAAGCACTACTAGAAATTGTCAGAAATCAGCTAAACAAGGACGATGTAAGGATATTAACCGATACTATAGAAGTGGTAAATTGCAATATTGTTGAAATAGATATCCACAGTAAGATCACAGCAGTATCAGAAGATATAATTAAAGTGGCAAAGAAGCAATTTATAGAAAAGTTTGAAGCAAGCAAAAGACTTGGTTGGAGTGTTACAAAATCATGGATTATAGCAAATTTGTTTGTAGAAGGGGTAGAAAATATAGAGTTGATAGAGCCTCAAGAAGACGTTGTTATTAAAGGAAATGAATGTGCTTTTCTTGGTTATGTTGAATTAGAGGAAAGATAAGATTTGAAGCGTATTTTTTTATTTGAAGGAATGGTGAAAGTCTGACCAGTGAGAGGATTCCGTGCAATACGTGATTTAAGATTTACTGGGTAGAAACGACCAATGTTATGGAGGCGAAAATACTCCCCTTCCCCTAGATGATATAACTTATTCTTTAAAGTATTAATAATGAAGTCAAAAATCAAGGAAGCTTGTGCAGAATTTTTAATACCGAGAATATCCTTATTTTTAATAAGTTCATCAATGATTTGTTTTTTGCTCATGTATTGCCTAAATAAAAAGAAATTAAAGTAATAGAAAAGAAAAATCAAATGAAAAGTTTATTACCACCAAATGCGACAAAACAAGAAAAAGCATTAGTTGAAGCGATAGACTATAGAGTAGATCCAAGAAGCATAAGAGGATTTAAGTTTAATCTTAAAGATGAAATATTGCCGTG
>NZ_JACVWV010000101.1 GCF_014534705.1 Wolbachia endosymbiont of Pentalonia nigronervosa
ACGTTCCAATAGAAAAACACCAAGAGAATACGATAAAGAGCTTTATAAAGAGAGAAATCTCATCGAAAGAATGTTCAATAAACTCAAGAATTTTCGTAGGGTTGCTACTCGTTATGATAAATTAGCTATTTCTTTCTTATCTTTTGTCCATATTGCTTCTATATATCTTTGGTTAAAATAAATGTCGACACTACCTAATTTTTTTTCTTGTAAGTTGCCACTCAGTACTGCATTAATCAGTTCTTTTTCAAGCGTTATTTCATAATCATAGTCAGAAGAGTCAGAATTGCTTCTGGAAGAATGTAAATTACTATTTCCTTCTAAACCATAAACTTCTTTTAATGGTGCTTTATTTTTCTCTTTTTCATTATCACTATCAATCAAGTCAGGAGAATTAAGATTTATTTGATGATGCTGAGCAGAATCAATGGGCTGATTACCTCGACTAGACTGACGATTATCAGAAGAAGATTGCTGATTTCCTTGCCACGATGATAAACCTCCTGGTTGCTGAGGTAATAAATGTTCAGTAGACTCCTGTAAACTCATTACTCTACGTAGAGGCTTTGCCGATAATTTTTTTCCTTTTAATCTCTCTAGAAATTCTACTCCTCCGGTATACACACTCATCAACGCATAATATGTTGCCCACCAACCACAATCGCTACCATTCATTTGCTGACCAGTTGAGTCTCGAAGATTCTTAAAATCAATTTCTTCTTCTGTACAAAAAGGCATTAACCTTATCTGTGTTTCACCAGTATCAGTTTTTTCAGTAATTTCACCACCTTCTGTTAAAAACTTCTTTAAATCTTCAGGAAAAGAGTTATGACTGTCAAAAAAGAGAACTTGATATTTGTCATTGTTTATTTCTTTACCTGATAAGCTAGCATATTTTTTAGGCAACAGCACCCAACTAATCCAATGACTACCACCTTCGTGATTAACATCAGTAGGACTTTGAGCAAGTACTGTACCAGTGTTAGAAATAACAATAAATGGTTTATCTAATGACTCTTTAGAGCCATAAAAATTATTCGTAATACCATCTCTTTTACAAATATGCTTAGCTATGTCATTTATACTTTCTTCGCTATCAAAACCAAAGTTATTTGGGCCAATATAATGAGCTAATTCATCACCATTAGTTTTAATTGCCTGATTTATATATGAATTTATTTGATCTATACCTGCCCATGTTTGAGGATTATCTGAATCATTATTATCAAATGTTACTGAATTTAATTTCTTGTAAACATCGGTTGCAGTGAAAGAATCTTGATTAGATTGAGCCTGTACTTGTGACTTCTGTTCTGCTCCTTCCTCAAAATCATAATTTTCTATATCTTCAATCAAAGAAAGACTGCTCCTATCTTCTAAACCATAAACTTCTTTTCTAGAAACTTTTACAGCTTCTTTAATGTCTTCTTCTAGGCCACTAAGAAGTGGTACAAAATGCTTCTTGTAATTTACTATTCTCACGACCTTTTCATTACTATCTTTATGTAACTGATCAAGATTCACTCCTTCTATAAAAACTTCTTGGTCATCACTGTCTGGTGTAATTTTAGTTACTGTAATTTTTTGACCATCCTCTTCATTCACTGAATAAAAATAAAGTTTTAATTTGTATTCATTAGAAATCATTTTTCCTTCAATTTCAGGTCTTCCCCATATATGGATAGGACCATTTTCTGTAGCCACCTTTTTAATACAGTCCAAATATTTCTTAAAAGTACCTTGCACATCTGGAACATAATTTCCTTTTTCATCCTTAATAGAACCAAGATGAGGAAAAGCAACATTTTTCTGTGGGACAAAATAGTCCCCTGCATCCTTTATAATTTTATCTCTGTATTTGCTAGCATTATTTGCACAAACTTCTCTCAGTGATTTTACATTAACCCTTTCACTATTTTTGATCAGACCTTTATCCTTTAACTCATTCAAGCCTTGAGCTACGGAATCAAAAAAACAATCTCCTGTTTTAAGTGCTACTCCTATTTTAAGGTCATCAGAGTAAGAACTTCTTAATTTATTTAATAAACCCTCAAGATTTTGTTTTTTTGACTGATCTTTTATCTCTTGAAAAATAGAAATAGGCTCCCTGAATTCTAGAGTACTATCACTGTCTGAACGTTTTAAACGTATTAAGTTAGATCTTTGTTGCAAAGCTTGCTTAACTAACTGCTTTGTATATTGTACTTCATCTAAATGCTCACTAACTTCTAAATTAAATTCTTCTTTTTTTAAATAGCTTGCTGGATACCTTGTCTTTAACATAAAACCCCCTTGTTGTTACACCAAAACCGATCATGATTGATTCATAACATAATAAATTATTAAACTTAACAATGCAAGCTTTTTGCATTTTGAAGCTGAAGTTAGCACTGACTGAAAACCCTTTATTTACTTTAGACACCAATTTCGTTAAATTTGACAACATTTTCCTCTCTATTCTCACGCACGTATATACTTTCATGTAAACAGAAATTACTAAAAAGCTGTCCAGTATGGCTGGTTTTGGCTATTTTATATAACGATTCTGAGAACAAGTTTTTTTGGAATCGCTTGGCCCACCACACTATCTTTCGAACTCGTCTATATTAGATTTGATGTAATCGTAAAATCCCCAATAATAGCCTGCTTTTCCCTGCTATACCTGTTGCCCTTCGCCTTTTATTATTTTCCGTAAAATACCTAAATTTTTACATAATACATTAACTTTAGAACTCTGTTCTCAACCGTATATATTTTTCACTTCGAAAAGATTTTTTCTTGCTTTATAAACCATTTCTACAGCAGCATTACGATCTGTTAGATGTAGTTAAATACCTTGTAGAGAAATGAGCTGATATTAAACCTCTTGCGAAACTAGGATAAAGGTAAAATCGGACATATTTTCACATAAGTCAAAGTTATGAAATCAGCGAAAGTTCCTGCTACCGCAATATAAGAAGATGTCTTGAAAAGAAATGAAAAGATAAATATACTAAAGCAAATGTAGAATTAAGAGGTAAAAAAATGTATCCAAGTGACATAAGTGACAAAGAATGGGAAATACTAGAGCCATACGTTGCACAAGGGGCAATAGGAAGGCCAAGAAAACACGATATTAGAGCGATTATTAATGCAATAAGATATATAATGA
>NZ_JACVWV010000102.1 GCF_014534705.1 Wolbachia endosymbiont of Pentalonia nigronervosa
CAAAGGTGTCAGTGCTCCTTCTCTTCCGGTTAGTGGTTTACCTTCTCTTATAGATGACAGGATATTTGTCTCTAATTCTTGATAGTTTACTAATCCAACATAGTTGTTTGCTCTTTTTTCTTTCATTTGTTAAACCTCCATTTTTTATATCATTAATATATCATTTTTCGGTTTGACACAGTTTATTTAACACTCCCCACCTTTCTCTACAGCACTAAGAACTTTATCGTACTTTTTCTCTGCGATAGCGTTAAATAAATCTTTATTTAACTTATCTAAATCTTTATTTGAACTCATTAACCCTCCTTTTTATAATTAGCCTCACCTCACGCAAGGCAGTCTAGCAGCATATTTTTATAAATCAACCCTTTTTATCACAAAATTTTTTTTCGATGAGAATTTTTGGTGAGAATTCTCGATGAGATACAAATTCGATTTATGGTAAAAGGAGAAGTGCAAGCAAAGTAATTCAATTTTTATAAATCTACTATATAAAGTACAAAAAACAAATTTGATACACAAAATATAGATGTTAGCTGATGCTTGGACCTTACTTATACTTACACTACTTGAAATTGTACTTGGTATAGACAACTTAATTTTTATTTCTCTGGCAATCGACAAAGCACCAAAACACCTGAGAGAAAGAGCACGTTTTTTTGGCCTTGGGTTAGCACTATTAATGCGTCTTGTGACACTATTTTTTATATCACTGACATTATCTATGCAAAAACCCATATTTTATATTGCATCATTAGGTATCTCAATAAAGGATTTATTAATGATTGTAGGTGGGTTGTTTCTCACTATTAAGAGTGTTATGGAGTTACTAAATGATATTTTATATAAACAAAACACAAAAAAAGTAAACATAAAGTCACAATTTTCTTTAGTTATATTGCAAATTATATTAATAGATTTAGTTTTTTCAATTGATTCAATTTTAACTGCCGTAGTATTGATACACAATATCATGATCATCTCAATTGCATTTATATTTTCTATGCTATCAATGTTATTTTTATCACACTATACCTCTAAATTAATAAAATCAGCTCCTAGATTAAAAACAATCGCCATATTATTCATTTTATTTGTTGGCATGTACCTCATACTCAATGGATTACACATATACTTCCCAAAATCGAGCTTATACTCCTCATTTATATTTGCATTACTTGTGGAAGCGATAAGTAGCCTCAAGAAACGGGGCAGCAATAGACTTTTTTGAAATCTATTTAAAAGAACTCTCCTTCGGGCTTTTAGTAGCAATAAAATTGCTACTAAACCCGAATGCAAAAAAAAACTACTATAAAACAATAGGGATTTCCTTTTACTTTACGAGCGCTGTTTGTGCAGCAGCATGTGTTACATTAGTATGTGTGAAATATGGATCTATTGCTGCTGCTTCTAATAGAACATCGAATATCTCTTCTGTAGCAGCCAAATGTAAAGGAGTTAGTCCATCGCTATTTTCAGCATTAACATCTGCACCTGCTACTAATAGAGCTTTGATTACTTGTATATCGCCACTCAGAACAGCCAAATGTAAAAGAGTGTTGCCATCTTGATCTCGAAGAACATCAATACTTCTACTTGTATATGCTTCTTCTATTTCTACTTCTCCCATTTCCTCCATCGTGCCTTCTATTGCTATTGCTTCTTTTTCTATTTCTACTTCTTCCATTGATACTACTGCTTCTATTGCTGCTGCTATTCCTTCTCCTTCTTCCATTACTTCTTCTGTTGCTGCTGCTACTCCTTCTTCCATTACTTCTTCTGTTGCTGCTGCTACTCCTTCTTTCATTACTTCTTCTGTTGCTTCTTCTATTGCTCCTACTCCTTCTTCCATTGATATTACTTCTTCTATTGCTTCTAATGCTTCTGATGTTATTCCTCCCATTTCTATTATTATGTTTATTGTTGACAAATTGCCACTAGCATAAGCCCAATCTAAAGGAGTTTTTCCATTTTTATCTTTAACATTAATCTTGTTATCTTGAATTTTAATATTTTTATCATAATCTCGTACTAATAGAGCTTCTAATATATTATCGAAGCCACAACCAGCAAGAAAATGCTTTAATGTACCTGAAAATCCATTGTATTGAATCGGTTTATCAACACTACTCTTTTTTTTCTTTTCCTTGTTATCACGATCTTCCCACTGGTCAAATATCTCCGGATATCCTCGCAAAATTGCTGATAACTTACCAAAGACATTATTGTGATTTAACTTTTGGTATAAATTTAGTTTCTCTAATTTGTCGAACAATTCTCTTGTCCATACTTCTTTTAATATTAAATTACTCAACATGTTTTCTCCTAAAATTAATAATATTAGTTAATATTTTAACTAATTATGTTAACTAAGTCAATATTAATCAATTATTTTGGTACCAAAGCTTGCGTCTACGTTTCTATTGAAGGAGCTCTCCTTCGGGCTTTTAGTAGCAATAAAATTGCTACCAACCCAAATTCAAAATTGCATATTATAAAAAATATGAATTTCTTTTACTGTGTGCGCGCGCTGTTTGTTCAGCAGCATGTGTTGTATCAGTATGCATGAGACGCGAATCTATTTTTGCTGCTTCCATTGCTATTTCTGCTGCTATTGCTGCTATTGCTGCTCTTTCTACTTCTTCTTCCAATACTTTTTCCATTTCTACTGCACCTGCTGCTAATAGAGCATCTACTATATTTTTATGACCTTTTTCACCAGCCAAATCTAAAGGAGTTTTGTCATTTTTATCTTGAGCATTAACATATGCACCTGCTTGCAATAGAGCATTTACTACTTCCAAATTGCCATTAATAGCAGCATAATGTAAAGTAGTTCTTTCATTTTTATCTTGAGCATTAACATCTGCACCTGCTGCTAATAGAGCATTTACTACTTCCAAATTGCCATTAATAGCAGCATAATGTAAAGTAGTTCTTTCATTTTTATCTTGAGCATTAACATCTGCACCTGCTGCTAATAGAGCATTTACTACTTCCAAATTGCCACTAACAGCAGCATAATGTAAAGGTGTTCTTCCATTTTTACTTTCAGCAGCATTAACATCTGCACCTGCTT
>NZ_JACVWV010000103.1 GCF_014534705.1 Wolbachia endosymbiont of Pentalonia nigronervosa
CTGTTCGCCCTATCCACATCACTGCTGCTATGAACTTTCTGTTGTCCTTTGCACTCCTTCCACTATCCCCTTTCTTTCCGGGTAAACTCTCCTTTATCCTTTCCCATTGCTTATCTTTTAAGTCGTATAACATCCTTAGCTTCTCTCAAAAATTGTTATTATAACTCCTTTCTTTTTGAATGTCTACACTACCTAAGCAGGAGTGGCAGAAAATAAGAGACCGTAATGAAGCACTTGATTGCCGAATTTATGCCAGAGCAGCATCTATAGCCCTTGGGATTGATCGTTGGCAAGAGAGTAAATGGGTTAGTTTGAGTGAAAAGACTGAGAGCAAAAAGCCAAAGAAAATAGTCAAAAGTAAATGGATAGAAAATGTACACTGAAGAATATTTAGCTCAAGTTGAGCAAGCAATTCAGAAACTGCAAAACGGCAGGAGAGTGGTATCAATTGCTTACGGTGATCATGTGGTGAGGTATGCAGAGGTGCAAATAAATGATCTACTGAATTTAAGGCAACGAATTAAAGCTGAATTGAAAATTGCAGGTGTGAAGCCAAAGAGAAGGATTGTGATTGCAACAAATAAAGGGATTGTATAATAGTAAAAACTATTTAAAGGATAACCAATGGCAAAAATTATAGCAAAAGAGTACACGGAGTTTTTAGAGCATTTGAAAGAACATATTGCTACCAATCGTTATAAAGCAGCGCTTGCAGTAAATAGCAAACTTATTTTACTTTACCACCATATTGGTACAGAGATCTTAAAACGCCAAAAGGAACATGGTTGGGGTGCAAAAGTTATTGATCAATTGAGTAAAGATTTAAGAAGTGTATTTCCAGAAATGAAGGGATTTGGTATTGCTAACCTACATAATATGAGGCGTTTTGCAGAACTTTATCCAGACCCTGAATTTCTACAGCAAGCTGCTATAGAATTACCATGGTATCATCATGTTGTTCTAATGAATCAAGTGAAGGAGCACGAAGCAAGACTTTTTTATATGCGAAATGCTTCAGAATATGGCTGGTCCCGTTCTATTCTAATGCACCAAATAGAGCTTGATCTTCATAAACGTCAAGGTAAAGCAGTTACAAATTTTAAGGAAAAATTGCCTTCTCCACAATCAGACTTAGCAAATCAAACTCTCAAAGATCCATACATTTTTGATTTTTTAAGCATAGGCAAGGATGCCCACGAAAGAGAAATAGAGAAAGGATTAGTAGCACATATAGAGAAGTTTCTTATGGAACTTGGAGCAGGCTTTTCTTTTGTTGGACGCCAATATCATTTAACAGTAAGGAAAAAGGATTATTATTTAGATCTTCTGTTTTATCACTTAAAACTCAGGTGTTTTGTAGTAATAGAAATTAAAGCAGTTGAGTTCGAACCTGAACATTCTGGTAAGATAAACTTCTATTTATCAATAGTTGACGATTTGCTAAAACATTCCACAGATAATCCTTCCATTGGCTTAATTTTATGTAAATCTAAGGATAATGTGTTGGCTGAATACGCTCTACGAGATATAAATAAACCAATAGGCCTTGCTGAATACCGAATAACTGAAAACCTGCCAGAAAATATTAAAACAGCTCTGCCAACTATAGAAGAGTTAGAAGCTGAGTTATCAAAAATTTCAGATAAAGAAAAGTAATGCTCTTAAAATCATTCAAACAACTATTCAAAAAACCAAAAATTCAAAGTTCTGCATGGGATGCGTCAGGATCAGGAAGAAGAGTAATGTACTGGCAGCCAGAAAGGAGTGGAATAAATAGTTTACTTTCACATAACCTGGAACACCTACGCAGCAGATCACGGGACATGGTGAGAAAAAACCCATATGCTGCAAATATTATTGATACAATCGTTTCAAATTGTGTTGGCACGGGAATCAAGCCGCAATCAAAGGCTAAGGATCCAGAATTTCGTAAAAAAGTGCAAGAGCTGTGGTTGAGGTGGACAGATGAAGCAGATAGCTGTGGAACAAGTGATTTTTATGGATTACAAGCTCTAATTTGCAGAAGTATGATTGAGGGTGGAGAGTGTTTTGTACGATTGAGGAATCGTAAACCTGAAGATAGATTCTCTGTACCATTGCAGCTACAAGTACTGGAATCAGAGCATTTGGATAACAAGAGCAATCAAACTTTAGCAAATGGCAATATTATTCGCAATGGTATTGAATTTAACCGACTTGGGCAAAGAGAAGCGTATTACCTCTTTCGAGAGCATCCTGGTGAAGGATCATTTGGAGAATCAGTTAGAGTACCAGCAAGTGATGTTTTGCATATCTATAAACCGCTGAGACCAGGGCAAATTCGAGGAGAACCCTGGCTTTCAAATGTACTTTTAAAACTCTATGAACTTGATCAATATGATGATGCTGAATTAGTGCGAAAAAAGACTGCAGCGATGTTTGCCGGGTTTATCACGAGACTTGATCCAGAAGCAAACATTTTAGGAGAAAGTGAAGCAAATGAGCATGGGGTAGCATTATCAGGTTTAGAGCCAGGAACTATGCAGCTTTTAGACCCAGGGGAAGACATTAAATTTTCAGAGCCATCTGATGTGGGTGGCAGTTATGAAGCGTTCATGAGGCAGCAATTAAGAGCTATAGCGATCGGTATGGGTATCACTTATGAGCAACTGACAGGGGATTTAACTAACGTAAATTATTCATCAATTCGAGCTGGATTAATTGAGTTTCGAAGAAGATGTGCGATGTTACAACACAATATTATGGTATTTCAATTTTGCCGACCAGTGTGGAATAGATGGATAGAGTTAGCTATTTTATCTGGAAAGCTTTCTACAACAGGAAAAGAAACATCGAAAGAAGTAAAATGGATAGCACAGGGGTTTGATTGGGTGGATCCGTTAAAAGACCAGCAGGCACAACAGATGGCAGTAAGAAATGGGTTTAAGAGTCGTTCAGAAGTAGTTTCAGAGCTGGGTTATGATGTTGAGGAAGTAGATCAAGAAATAGCAGAAGATCAAAGACGTGCTGACTCTTTCAACCTATTTTTTGACTCTGATGCTAGG
>NZ_JACVWV010000104.1 GCF_014534705.1 Wolbachia endosymbiont of Pentalonia nigronervosa
TTACTACCGTTCCTCGCCCTGATATTGAAAATACATCTTCTACAGGCATCAAAAACGGCAATTCTACCGGCCTTGGCGGTACCGCTACATATTCATCTAATTTCTCCATTAACTTCTCTATCGATTTCTTTCCATATTCACTATCTTCATCTTCCAACGCTTTCAGCGCAGAACCCACCACTACCGGCACATCATCTCCGGGGAAACCATATTTCGTGAGCAATTCCCTCACTTCCATTTCCACCAAATCTATCATGTCAGGATCAGCCACATCGGCCTTATTTATATACACCACTATATATCCAACCCCTACTTGCTTTGCGAGCAGGATATGTTCTCTCGTTTGCGGCATCGGACCATCAACCCCCGACACCACCAATATTGCAGCATCCATCTGCGCCGCCCCCACTATCATATTCTTTACATAATCCGCGTGTCCAGGGCAATCCACATGTGCATAGTGCCTAGTCTCTGTTTGGTATTCAACATGCGCTGTTGCTATCGTTATTCCCCTTTTTCTTTCCTCTGGCGCTTTATCTATTTGGTCATATGCTACAAAATTTCCATAATGCTTCGTTATCGCTGCCGTTAATGTCGTTTTTCCATGATCCACATGCCCTATCGTTCCTACATTTACGTGCGGCTTGCCAAATGCTTCTACTACTGTTGTCATAATTTAAACTTTCTACCTAAAATATAAATACATCAATAAATAATATGTTGATTTTATAAAAATACAACAAAAAAAAAGAGCGGATAGTGGGATTCGAACCCACTCCACTAGCTTGGAAGGCTAGAGCTCTACCAATTAAGCTATACCCGCAGATGGAGGAGGTAGGATTCGAACCTACGTACGCAACGCGAACAGATTTACAGTCTGCTACCTTTAACCACTCGGTCACTCCTCCGCAAACTTCACAGTGATTTGACTTAATATTAAATGCCTAGAATTAAAAAATCAAGTAATTAAAAAAATAATTTTCCAAAATTTACATTTTGTATAGTTTAATATTATCAATGAAACGCTTAAATAAATAATGTGAGTCATGTGTGCCAGGCGCCTCTTCTGGGTGATATTGCACAGAAAATATCGGATGGTCCTTTATAGCTATCCCCTCAATACTCCCATCAAATAAGGAAATATGAGTAACTTTAACATTGTTGGGAAGCGAATCTGAATCAACAACAAAACCATGATTTTGACTGGTTATCTCCACTTTTTCACTACTTATTTCATAAACTGGATGGTTGCTCCCTCGATGACCACTACTCATTTTAACAGTTTTTGCTCCAAGAGTTATTGCAAGCAATTGATGCCCCATACATATACCAAAAACTGGTATTCCGGATCTCAAAATAATATCTATTTCTAAAGTAACACCCTTCCCTATCTCTTTTGGATCACCAGGACCATTAGAAAGTACTATACCATCTGGCTTCAAATTTAATACTTCCTGAGCAAAGCCTTTAGTTGGTTTGATTAACTTAATTGTGCAACCCAACTCCATTAAACGCAAAACTATACTAGCCTTAATCCCGAAATCAACTATTGCAACTTTATACTTTGCATCAGAGTTACCTTGAAAATCGTTGCTTAAACTAACTTTATTAGTGATTTCTATTCCATCTTCAGATCTATATTCGTTTAATTCCTGTAAGATGCAATCTAGATTGATGCTATCCGATGGGCATATCATGCCATTTTGCGATCCATGATCTCTCAAATGCCTAGTTAAAGCTCTAGTATCAACACCAGATATCCCAATTATATCATTTTCTTTCAACCAATCATTGACACTAATATAAGAAGATGGATGTGATGCTGATGAAAGCTCTCGCACAACTACGCCACTTGCAAAAATCTTTTTTCCTTCATTATCCTTACCATTTACCCCAACATTACCAA
The DNA here is from genome assembly GCF_014534705.1 of Wolbachia endosymbiont of Pentalonia nigronervosa. Taxonomy (GTDB): domain Bacteria; phylum Pseudomonadota; class Alphaproteobacteria; order Rickettsiales; family Anaplasmataceae; genus Wolbachia. The sequence goes on from NZ_JACVWV010000104.1 coordinate 1,907, forward strand.
CATGAGGAAAAGTAAATGTAATAATTTGGTCGGCAAAAGAAGGATCAGTTATAGTATGCTGATAGCCTGTCATACCAGTAGTGAAACATACCTCTCCTATACATTTACCTTTTTTACCTATTGACTTTCCTAAAAAGGACTTACCGTCTTGTAAAACTAAAATTACATCATGCACTTCAATTTATTTAAAATTTAACCTTAAAAACACTACTCTAATGTTAATAAACTTTAGCTTTTGTGAAAACAGAAAAAATCATCTTACCACAAGCGTATCCTCTAAAATTAGAAAAAGCCTGTTAAAATTGCTTTTAACATAATAAAATCTATAACATGATTGCTTTAAGTAAATTAAGTACATTACTAACTAGCAGACACTTCCTTTGAAAATTGTGCCATTCTTTCTATTACAGGAGCGATAATATATTTCTCTGCAGCTAAAGCTGACATTATTCCTATTGCTCCTATTATTGCACCAGCTAAAATTGCTGTCCATGTACCTGACATTACACCAGGAAACAAAGAGCTTGCAGCATCACCACAAGCAATACCAACTGCTGAAGCAGCAATTGTTGCTATGCCCACCTTAATTGGAAGCTCCTTACCTTTAGGAGTTCCGCTATCCAATAGAGATCTCATACATAACACCGCTATAGGCACAAAACCAGCAATGCCACCCATCACCAAAGGTGATAAGGCTGTAAAACTTAACCCAAGACCTACAATAGCCCCTATTGCAACCCCCACCCCAAAAAACTTTAAATCTTCTGTATCCATATACTCCTCCTCAACATTAAATTAATTGCAAAGTATTACAAATTTATACTTGTTTGTAAAGCCATTAAGGTAAATTAAGTACTCTGATAACCAGACGATCTTTCTGACAAACATTCTGCAACTTTTTCAACTACGGGTTCCATGATATATTTCGCCATAAATCTAGGTAGTGTAGACATTCAAAAAGAAAGGAGTTATAATAACAATTTTTGAGAGAAGCTAAGGATGTTATACGACTTAAAAGATAAGCAATGGGAAAGGATAAAGGAGAGTTTACCCGGAAAGAAAGGGGATAGTGGAAGGAGTGCAAAGGACAACAGAAAGTTCATAGCAGCAGTGATGTGGATAGGGCGAACAGG
>NZ_JACVWV010000105.1 GCF_014534705.1 Wolbachia endosymbiont of Pentalonia nigronervosa
TTCCAATAGAAAAACACCAAGAGAATACGATAAAGAGCTTTATAAAGAGAGAAATCTCATCGAAAGAATGTTCAATAAACTCAAGAATTTTCGTAGGGTTGCTACTCGTTATGATAAATTAGCTATTTCTTTCTTATCTTTTGTCCATATTGCTTCTATATATCTTTGGTTAAAATAAATGTCGACACTACCTAGACAACCAACTAATGCTTCAATTTTTTTCTTTTCAATTAGCAAATAATGTGATAGAGTGAAGGTAAACAATAGTTTAAGAGTATCATTTATTCGGCTTTAAACAGGGTTTATATGCGTTCTTTAAGTATGGGTGGTTATTGACCCTGAAGCCACAGAATCGTTTTAAAACGGCATTGAGAACTACTTATTGTATTTATGAGTATTTTAAAGTTTCTTATTGCTGTATTTCCATGGCTTTTTGCTTCCTAGACATTCTAATTTACTCTAATTTTAATTAACCTTATTATTAACTTACAATTTATTATATATTTTCATATTAGTTATTATTGTTAATAATATATAAAACTATTAGCAACTTTAAAGTCTCCTGCACCTAGCTTAAATTTACCATCATCCCTTGCAAAAGGACCAGTTTAGATGTGGTGTATATTAGCAATATGAATATTGTTTGCTCCTTTACTTCTTTAGCTTTGTTAAAAATGGTTATGCACTGAGAAAACATTATTTTCATGTTAGGTGCCATTTGGTTATAATGTATATATTACACACTACTGATGTAATATATTATATATAGGGGAATTTGCCATTTGACATTTTGGCTGAAACTCTTCCATTTATGCACCTTTTAAGCTAATTGGTAATTTTGCCAAATGAAATTTTATTTGCCATTTGAAAATAGTGTAAGATATTGATTTTCTTGCTTTTTCTTTAATAATTCATTTGGTTATCTGGTAATTTTGCCAAATGATTTTGCATTTTAAAGAGTTTTTAGTTAATAAATATACTAATATGGTATAACATTAATTCTTGCTGTACTTGTTTTATGACAATCTAAAAACAATTAAAAAGGTATAATCTGTGAAACACTTTACCATAAATTATTCGTGCCCTTAATAGGTAATACTTTACCATTTGCCTCCAAATAATGATGTGTTGGCTTTACTAATTTGTATTCTACCTTACCTTCTATGCAAATCTTTGTCTCCATATCTTTTACACAAAGAAATCCATATTTAGAGTTAGTATTTGCTATTCCATATTCTTCAGCATTACGAAAGAATTTTATTTGCCCGAGAGTTGCAAGATGATCAATTCTTCCCCTTATATTGCGATCACTACCAAGTCCTTCTTCTCCTTCAAAACTTCTTGCAAATTGTGCTGCAGTATAAATTTTGCCTTGATATGCCATTCTACGAATTAGATTCAAAATCACTTCATGTTTTCTCTCGCGTTCTAAATCTAACTTTTCGCTATATTGTCCTCTTACCATTGGTTCTGAACCTAAAGCTAAATCATCGTGTGCAAATGCACCGTTTTCCCAACGCATAACTATCTTTTCATCATTGCTCTGCGAATAATTGGACTTTTTTCGAGATAAAATTCTATCATCAGGTGAAACACCAGCTTTTTCCGGCCTGGTTAAATACCATCTAGATCTTACAGTATTATTCCATGCTGTTGAACCTCCTGTACCTGTTTTCCTTTGTATTCCAACATCAGAAGGATGCATACATAACAATACTGCACCATCAATTTCTCTTGCTATTCGTGCACAACAATTCTGAATGAAATTTCTTACTTGTGTACGATTGTTTTCATTTCCATCAAATAAGTCTGCTGCTGTATCTAATACAACAAGTTTTGGTTGAAATGCTTTGATATCCTCAAGCAAGTCATGGAAAAAAGATGTTAATTTACCTGAATCTTTGCTGTTAAAATCCATTAATCTATTGTCTTCTCCTACTCTTGTCATCATGCGTATTTTCTCTTCAAGTGAATAACCTTTTACACGATAAAAATGGTTAATAGCATGTTGACGACGTGTAAGCTCAAGTCTATCATCCTCACAAAACAAAGCATAAACTTTAATAGGGTTTAAATTGATACCAAGCCATGGCTTACCCGCTGCAAGTGCTGTAATTAGTTGTTGAACAAGAAGAGATTTTCCAACTCCACCATCACCATAAAGAGCAGAGACATAACCTGAAGGCAGCCAATCCTGTACTATCCACTCTCTCTTTGGGGGCATGTCGTCGGTTTTTGACATACTGATTAAGTTAGGAGTTAACTTATTAGGAATTAATTTACTTGGAATATAGCAAATTCCTGTTTGAAGAAACTCCTGAAATTTAAATCCTTCTACAATACCATCAGCAACGTCCCAACCCTTTGGTTTATCTTGCGGAATTTCAAGAATAGCAAGTGATGCAACTCCTATTTCTAAAAGCTTTTTCTCAGCATTTTCAGCATACTTTTTACCTGCCTCATCATTATCTGGCCAAATAATAATATGCTTGCCCTTAAGCTGTGACCAGTCAGTTTTGTTAGCATCTGCATTAGATCCAAACATTGTTGTTGTAGCTGTAATACCCTGTTCAATAAGAGCTTCTGCACACTTTTCTCCTTCCACTAGAACAATTTCATCAGACTTTAAAATTCCTGGAATATTATATAAAGGCCTCAGTCCTTCTGGTGCACCATATATGCCTCGCTTCACATCAAAAGGCTTATATTCTTTTCTCTCTCCAGTAGGATCTTTGCGAAAAACCTTAACAATCACCTGGCCATTTTCATCATAGTAATTCCAGCTATAAGTAGCAATCTCATCAAGTTTCTGATTAATGTATTGCTCTTCTGGACGTTTCTTATCATATCCGAGCCACTCAGCTATAGAAGCCATTACTT
>NZ_JACVWV010000106.1 GCF_014534705.1 Wolbachia endosymbiont of Pentalonia nigronervosa
GCCAAACGAGTGTTCAGGATAGATTGCTTCCACTACAACCTCTACCATGACTTGCTCCAGCTCTTGTAATTTGTAAGTTATCTAACAAAGTTGCAGCACTTTGATCATCTAATACCAGACCGTTATTTCCCTTTATTTCTTCTATTATTGCATCTAACGCTTGCTCTGCAGATTCGTTACCTTCCGCCATACGCTCCATCGCTGATTCTATAATTGCATCTTCATTTTCTTCAACTGTTTTACTTAGCTCCTTATCAAAATCTAGTCTGCCAAGTAACTTGAAAAACAACCTTGTTACTTTTGTCCTTTGATTAGCTCGTTCAGCATTCTGAGCCTCTTGCTCAGCTTTTTGTTTAAATTCTTCCTTTTCCTGCGCTTCCTGGGCAGCCTTTTGTTCAGCTTTTTCCCTTGCCTGTGCTTCCTGGGCAGCCCTTTGATTAGCTTGCTCAGTCCTTTGATTAGCTTGCTCAGTCCTTTGATCAGCTTGGGCAGCTTGTTGTTCAGCGCTTTGTGCTCTTGCTGTTAATGCGCTTTTTTCTCTCTTTATTTCTGTTTCTTTTATCTCTTCAAATTTATTTTTTGACCATTCACCTACATCTGTACGGTAACCAGGATCGGTCAGTATTTTTTCCCATGCTGGACTCCATTCATACCCAGAATATGATTTTGCTGTACGCGTAACATACTTTAACCACCTGGTCAAAAACATTGACTTTGGCAAGTCATTACATTCATTTAAAATTGTAAAGAACTTACTGTACAATTTCTTAAGATGTGGATTTTTAGAGTGCTTTGCCTCTTCCTCTATCTCAGACAAATAGTCTACTATTACCTTATCATCTCTCATTTTTATTGCTGAATAACCCACTTTTATACATTCATATAACTTCGCATATGCCTCTTCAAACTCTTTTTTTTCTGGAGCAAAAAAAGAATTTAACTCCGCAAGCATTATTTGTACAGATTTCTCTACCGCTACCGCTGGTCCTAATACTGTATAGCTCCCTGCTAGAGTAACTGTCTCTAGTGCCTCTAAAAATTTTGCTGAAAATTCTGCTTTTTTCGGACTGGTATCATTTATACAAGCCTTCAATAAATCCATGAATTCATTTGCACCTTCACTACCTATTTTATCAAGTAACCTTATATTTTCTCCACTCTCTGCAAAGCATCCATCTTCAGATGGGATGTCAGATACTAACTTTAACAGATCCACTTCCTCTTCTCCTTCCATCGGAAAATCAAATACTAAATTATGAACTTTCCTTGTGATTGTGAAAATAGACTTGCCTATTAAAGACTTGTATTCCCCTCCTAGTTGTTGCAATTTTTCTTGCACTGTTATTGAGTTACCTGTTTTAGAATCTTTAACATAGCTTGCTAGCAGTGATGCACCATTAGCAATCAATACACTTAGTATATGTATGCTCGGAGTCTCACTACTAGCGGCATATTCCATGCTTTCTCTTATGCGTTGATGTTGATTACTTACCTCTGCTTGTTCTTTGATCTTCTTTTTGAATATTTTAACCTTTTCTTCTGCGCTACCGCTTACACCTTTAAGCTCTTCATGTAATGGATGATCCTTTACTTTCAATGCAGTGTATAATAAATTATCGATTAACTTATCATAGACCTCTGTCATAAACTTATCACTCTGTATACCATCTACAACTTCTTTGCTAATACTATTTAATATTGATCTAAGTCTATCATCACCATCCCTCAACTCAGAAATCTTTCTCATTAGTGATGTACTACCTTCATACAGTGAATTTATTGATTGGCCATCTTTAATCCTTAATTGATATTGACTTATGATTTCTTTATACATTTCCTTGTACATTTCATCATATTGACTTGATATATCCAACTTCAATATTGATTGCAAAGCTATGTTGCTCTTAAGTGACTCTGCAGCATCTTTTAAGCATATATTGCCACCTGTATAATCACTGCCATCATAAGAATATGTGTATTTATTTACATCTATCATATCACGCACATTAAATACATGATACTTACCATCCACAGTTTCGTGTTTAAAACTTTTATATCTCTGCAGTATTTCTCTCTCTACATCTTCTAGTTCTTTATTTACTTTTGTTACATTTTCACTACTTGCAATGATATATGAAAGATCATCAGGTTCATCAATATCATACATATTAGGTAATGTCCCGTATATACGATGACTAAAATTTCTATCTAATAGCTGTTGTTGTGCACTGATTATGTTTATAGGTAACTGATATCTTAAGGTATGAATTACTCCTATAATCTTATGAGAAAGTATAGCATGGGCAAACCAATCTTCTTGCAATTGACAGTACCTAATGCCTAACAGTATTTGTAAAAACTTTGGATCACTGCTATCTATTGCTACTTTTACCTGTTCACTAAATGATTTATCAAAAAAACTTGGCATATAACCCCCTTATTAATTAAGCATATCTTAATTATCATGAGATTACAAGTCAATCACTTTTTTTTACATAACCTTTTTGGTATTTTGTTCACTGGTTGAAATTTGTATATTCTGTGGATAACCATAAAACTTTTCTATCTGCTCCTTCCACAGCAGCGGTATTTTCTTTAAACCTGCTAATTTCAGATATTTTGGCTGGGTTCCGTTTAGAATATCCTCTTTTATCCTTGGAGCAAGGTAATTTAATCGTAAAATACGCTGTATATGTCGTACATTAATTTCAGTACAAAGCTCCCTTGTTGTTGCGTATTTTCCTTCTTTTATTTGACGTTGCCACATATGTGCTCTTACTAATCCTTTCAGTAGTGTGCTATCTTTCTTATCATTTTTTTCGTCTTCCGGAGCCAGTATCATACATCTACCCACACTTTTCTTTAACTTGAGC
>NZ_JACVWV010000107.1 GCF_014534705.1 Wolbachia endosymbiont of Pentalonia nigronervosa
GCTAGAAGCCAAAGCAAAAGCTGAAATTGGAGAATTAGTGCCGATAGAAGAAGTAAAAACCGAAGCTTTTAACGCAGCAAGAGTGGTAAGAAATAATCTGCTCAACATTCCAGATAGAGTATCAGCACTACTTGCATCGATGAGTGATGCGGAAAAGATTCATGAGCTACTATCGCAGGAAATAACAACAGCATTGGAGAAACTAACACAATGATGTATAACGTAAAATTACTCAAGAAGCTCTTAATTGGTCTAGTCAGCTTAATCCATATATTGATTGTAATAATCATTTCAAGTAAGGCATCAGCAGATAAAGCATTTGATAGAAAACTGATATTTAATATATTTTAATAAATGTAACGTAGAAAACGCAACATAGCAATCAATTAGGAATCAGATATGACGGGTCAAGAATCAATACCAATAGAGTCGAATGGAGAAATAACGTTACAAAAAAATAATGAAGCATCATTGCCTAAAAAAGTAAAAAATAACGCTTCAAATTCTACACTATCTGTTAAGGAAAGAGTGGGAGCAATTGAGTTATTGCAGAAAGGTACAAAGTGCAACACTACATACAAACAAGCTTCTTTAAACGTGGTTAGCAATGGTAGCGATAGCAGTATTACACCAAAAGTGGACGAGGTGGATGCTGAATACAATGCACTGGTGAGGTCTTTAGTGTTGGATGATGAAGATGTAACCGCTAAATTCAATGTGCTGGTAAGATCTTTGGAAGAGGATAAAAGAGATCCATATTCTCTTGATCAAATTGAGGTAGCCTCCAGCACCTCTTCCAACTCTGAAACATACAGCACAATAATAAAAGTTCAAAAAGACGAAGAAGTTAGAGAATCAGGAGATAAATTAAAAAGGTGCTCTCAGCTTGAGGATACGAAAGATAAAATCCTATTATCAGAAGGGACAACAAAGGAGTTAGATCAAATTGAAAAAAAATTACGGAAGAAACCGGAAGAATCCACTACAGGTAAAATAGAAAATCATTCTTCTACAACGGAAATGTTATCTAGAAACGTAATGTTGCAGCAGGACAATAATCAGAATGTAGCTCCACCTTCACCTAGAACAGCAGAAAATACTATACATTCTTTTATTATGAGACAATCAAATCAACCAGGCGCCAAATATATCCCAGATGATGAAAAGGAATCAAGTAGTGATGAGTCAATACAAACTATTTGTCCGGTTGAGGAAGGTCAAAATACACAAATTTCAAAAAAGAGTGTAGAAAGTGATAGTGGAATAAGTAAAGGATTAGAAAATGAAAGTGAAATAAGTGATCAAAGCCCAGGAATGAAAAGATCAGTTTCTGAAGTAACGTTATATAGTGAATCTTGTAAAACATGCAAAGAATTATTAGGTAACGAACCTGGTATATCTCCAACTTCTTTTATATTAAAAGATGATACGGACATTAAAAGCAGTGAAGCAGATTCAGAAACTCCATTAATTAGCTCAAGCAAAAAAACAAACAGAACCTGGCCAAGGGTAAAGTATGCAATACAGCAGAAGGAGTTTATAATTTTCGGTATCACTGCTATTGCACTTAGCACATCTGCAGCTTTGATATATTTACAGGGTAAAGCGCAATTTATCGGATTTTTTTCAGACAGTCCTCTCCATGTCACTATGCCAATTATTGCACTTGCTTCATTGATTGTAATTAGTTCAATGTTTTGTACAATAAAGCAATTTAGAAATACTGAAGAATGTCAAATACAAGGAAAAAATGCAGACGAGACCTTGAATAAAGTGCTAAAGTATCAAGCTAAGGATAAAGTAATAGAATCAGTAAGACTGAAATACAGTAATGGTACTCATTCAAGTTTTACACTTAATGCTTGGGAAGGTAAGAACAACTTCATTAATATTGACAAAAAAGTAATCAGTAGAACTAAAAAAATAGAATCAGTAATCAAGGATAGGCCAATATTTATGGCATTATTAACCGGAGTAATTGCTACAAACATAGCGTTTCCGTTAGGACTACTTGCACTTGGTGGAATGAATAACCTAAAAATATTTTATCAAAATCCTTTAAGTAATAATATGGGATTATCGTTACTTATGGGGTCAAGTATGGTTGTATTATTAGTTATATGTTTTGGAGTACATTACTACAGAAAAACAAATTGCACTAATCTTGTATATTCCGAGGAAAGAATTGACCCTGAGAAGGTTAATGAAAGGTTCATTGAGGAAATAAAAGAAGAAAGAACAAAAGTGCTGGAAGAAAACCACAGCAAGGACGCTAAACGTAGCAGTTTAACACTAGAGCAAGTAGTGGTTGAATCTCACAATCACAAAGATACTATTTATAGTATAGATTAAAAATAGCCAAAGAAGAGGATTCTGCGATTCATTCTATAAAAAACCCCAGTTGCGCATGAAATAAGTCATAGAAATAAAAGGCTTTATCAGCAATCTAAGATGTGAGAATTTCAAATCTTTTTATATACATCATGTCAAATTATTATATGGAATTAGAATGACTACAAACTTATACTCGGAAATAATCAAGTGTCTTGTAGATCAACCTGCTATAAATGTTAATGCTAAAGGATTCAATGGAAAAACACCACTGCATTGCGCTATAGAACTCGATGAGTTGAGCTTAGTTGATCTTTTGCTGAGTAAGAGAAGCATAAATCCGCTGATAACTGACAATGAAAACAAAAGTGCCCTGGATTATGCAAAAGATAATAGAGTATTACAGGTGCTAATCAACCATAAATACGGGTTAGAGAAAGACAGCTTACTTCACTTAGCTGCAATATTAAACG
>NZ_JACVWV010000108.1 GCF_014534705.1 Wolbachia endosymbiont of Pentalonia nigronervosa
AATTGTGTCTCCACTTTTTCCTTTTTCATTTATCCCTTCATATGATTTTTTCTTTAATTTCCTTAGTGCCTTCTGAAAATCATTCCTCGTTTCTTTGTTGTATCTTATTCTTTTCTGTGCCATTTTACCTCCTTTTGATAAAAATTCTAGCAGCACCTCCATTTCTTTTGTTTACTGCTATTACTTGATTATATTCTGTTTATACGAGTAAAGTAAAGTCATCCCTACAATTACGAATGGAAAGTTATCTGTTTTTTAACATGTGCTATAATATTAACTTATATAATTAATATACTAATAAATGGGTTGTACATTATTCCAAGACCTACTCAAATGTCGATGTTCGTGCCACGTTAGTACGCCTGGGTATATTACTAAAATGTAACTTTCTAACTCATGTATTGCATCTTTTTGTTCTGAATTTTTATCATTTTCACAATTAACGTGATATTCTGTTAAATTAGATTCTATTATTTTTTGATCAGTAAAATTCTTTGCCTTGTAGTGATAGGTAACACTGAATCTTTCTAAAATTGGCTTATATTTTAAATTCCAAAGCTGTTCAGATAGTTTGTTATCACTTAAATACAACCCACCTCCTTCTTCTTCTACACTCGTAACCGGAAAACAAGCGTTTATTTCTCCCAACTTCCAACTATCTGATAATACCACCTGTGCTTTAGCAAACTTAATTGGTGGAAGTAAGTGCTGTGGGATAGGATATAATGCTTTGAAATTGTACCAAAGATGGTTTCGCTCATATATGCCATTATAGTTCTTTGTGTGTGGCTCGGTATCTCCCAGTATTGCTACATCTAAACGATATAAATCGCTACTGTAATTTCTTTCATAATGAGCTCTAAATGTACTAAATTTGAAACTTGGCTTAGCGATTTTTAGCTCAAATGCATTCTTTCGACCAAATGACAGCACTGGTCCTTCTTTTGCTACTTTTACCCCTGAATAATCAGACAGTAAGTCACCAAATATGCTTTCATCCAACATGAACCTTTGGGCGTTATATAGGTCATTAAAAATCCGCATTAGCCGCGATCTTGCCGGTAGTGATAGTTTTGCCAACTCTACTACTGCATCCACAAAAAAGTCATTTGGCACATCTTGAATACCTATTTGCAGTTCAAAAAAATGCTTTCCGGGTGGCTCTTCAATAATCGTAATGTCATCTATGTTTGCCCATTTCAGAGCTATTTTTAAAGATGCAGGTGTTCCTCTTAACCGCTGAAATTCTACTCCTTCTTTTATTGCTTTCTTTTTGTCTTTTACCCACAGCAAAATTTCTTCTAGGCCATACTCCTCTATTAGCCACGGCAATATTTCATCTTTAAGATTAAACTTAAATCCTCTTATGCTTCTTGGATCTACTCTATAGTCTATCGCTTCAACTAATGCTTTTTCTTGTTTTGTCGCATTTGGTGGTAATAACATTAGCCTTTTCCCATTAATTCTATTTTTAGATTGCCAAGTATTGCACATTCATTTCCTTTAATAACAACGTCTTCTTGAGGCTCTATCAACTCTATATTTTCTACCCCTTCTATAAACAAATTCGCTATAATCCATGATTTTGTAACACTCCATCCTAACTTTTTGCTTGCTTTAAACTTTTTGCTGAACTGTTTCTTGATTTCTTCCTGTGATACTACAGGGCTCATGCTAATTTTACTGTGGATATTTATTGGAATAATATTGCAGCTTATCACTTCAGCTGTTTTCTGACAATTTCTAGTAGTTTCTCTGACGGTGTGGATAACTCTGTTGATAAAATTGAAATTTGCACCTTTCCTGGTACCAGTGATTCCACTAAAGCATCCTTAACTCTTGTATCTGCTGACAGTGCATGGTACTTATAATGCTCCTTACTTCCACCTGTTGACCAGCCTTTTATTTTCGCTTTTATTCTTTTTCCAAAAGCTTCATCATTTTCTTCATCTTTTCTTTCTACTCCATAAAACTCAGCTAAATGATCGAGATCAGTTCCTTCTGCAAACTTCAGTAGATTTGCCTTTGCTGCTTCATTTATTCTCTGCCTCAGTAATAGCTCCCTCCATGCTGCCACTTCTAGGATTTTTACCGCTGGGTCACTTTCTACAAGCGCTGAAAACGTCGGATCTCTATTCACTAGTTCTCCTTTCATCCTAGATAATATCTCCTCATAACTCAGCTTTTCAATTATATTTGGCTGCTGCATTTATCTCAATCTCACTAATATTTATAGATTTACCCTCTAATATACCTGCAAGTGAAATTATAACCTTTCCTTCTTTTACTTCTTCAATTTTCACTTTTTCTAATTTTAACCTTCTCTCCCACTTTTGTAGAGCCTCTGCTACTGCTGCATAAATTTCTAATGTAAAATCACGATTTACTGGCCTATCAACCAACTCAAACAACCTTGAGCCATAATCCCTTCTCATGATTCTGCTGCCTATCGGTGTGGTCAGTATATCAGCTATCGATTGTTTTAAATGCTCTATTCCCTCTAACTTTTTTCCTGTTGTATTATTCATTCCTTGCATATTTTCTCAGCTACAAAAAACATTTGGACTTCCCCTTACTACCTTGGAACCACAGGATACTAAATCTCCAACTCTTCCAACTCCATAGCCATTAGCAAATACTATTTTCGATCCTTCAGTTAATATTTTTTCTTCACTAAAACTATCTCCTTGCCTGCAAATTGGCTTATCATTCACAAAAACGTCTCTGCTTCCACTGACGCAAAAATGTGGCCTTTCTTCCATACAATGATCTCCTT
>NZ_JACVWV010000109.1 GCF_014534705.1 Wolbachia endosymbiont of Pentalonia nigronervosa
TAAAAGAGTGGAGGTTGAGAAAAGAATATACCCAAATAGATTTAGCGAGCAAAGTTGGTATAGCAAGTCAAAGGATATATGAATATGAACAAGGTCGATCTACTGTTTCACTTGAAACGTTGGACGAAATAGCAAAGGTATTATCAATTAGTATGGCAGATCTACTTCCTGAATCAACAGAAGATGAGGATAGAGAAGCAGGAAAAGAGCTATCAGATTTGATAGAAGAATACAAAAAGATAGAGAGTCAGGAATTACGAGGTGTGCTAATCAAGTCTTTATTTGAGGGTATATGTGTTTGTAGAGAAAAAGTTAGAGAGGCAAAAAAGGTAGAAATTGCAAAGCATCTAGTTAAAGAAGGAATTTCAATAGATATTATTGTACAAACAATAGGTTTATCTGCTGATCAAATTGTATAATTTTTGTAATAAAATATGTTATACAGCCAGTCGGGCAGGAAAATACTGGATTTTGATAAAACTTTAATGTATATTAGTTTCTATAAATGAGGGTATATATGTTTACTTCTGTAAGAAAAAACGACTTTGTCTATGATGACCTAGAGCATATTGGCTCACTAAACTATGAGATGGGGAAAAAAATAGAAGGTTATAGGGTAATACATGGATATAGTCAGGCAGAATTAGCAAACAAAATTGGTTTAACATATCAGGAACTAAATCAGTTTGAATTAGGGTGCAAACCGATCACAATCAAAAGGTCATACATAATAGCAGAAGCATTATCAGTTAGTGTTATAGACCTACTTCCAGAACCAACAGTATTAAAAGAAAGCAGTAGGTATGAAGATGAAGAAATAGTTTATCTAACGAAAATATATGGAGAAATTGAGGACGAAGAATTACGTAAGAAGCTCTATCCATTAGTCAAGTTTGTATATGTGAGCGAAGAAATTAGTAAAGAAGAAGTAAAAATAGAAGTGGCAAAAAATCTAGTTAAGGAAGGAGTAACAGTTGAGATTGTCTCCCAAGTAACGGGCCTATCTACTTATGAATATAATGATACAGAGAAGGAATTTTGTACTGATTCTATACTCTACAGAGTAGGAAAAAAAATAAAAGAGAGAAGGCTAATATTAAAATGCACTCAGGAAGACTTGGCAAAAAAAATCGGTTCAACACCTAAAGAAATACACAACTATGAGCTAGGACATATCGATATTCCAATTGAAATATTATATAAGGTAGCAAAGGCATTGTCAGTTAATATTAAAGTTTTATTTCAAGAACCAACGGAATATGGAAATGAAAGTAGTAAAAATTTATTGGGTTTGATAGGTGGATATAAGAAGATTGGTAATCAAGAATCACGAGATATATTAGATGCGTTAGTTAAGTTTCTATCTGAAGGTATGCAGACTAGCAAAGAAAAAATTAAAAAAGCGGAAAGAATCAGGGTTGCAAAAAATCTAGTTAAAGTAGGTGTTACTGTTGATATTATCTTACGAATAACTGGCCTAACTGCTGATGAATTGGATGCTAGCTGAATGCGTATTTTACCATATTATTGAGAAATCTCAGGTATTTATGATTTTTGCAATAGTGTGCTGTTTTATATGCTCCTAGAAGTTGTTTTTGGCTTAGGTGGCATTGTCTAAGGATAAACTGTCTTGATCACATATTTAGTACTTTTTTGATAAGTTTACTATAAATTTAAGTAGTTAAAGCAAAAAGTGAAAATGAATATTGATAAATTGGAAAATGAAGAGCTTAATTTCATCGATGCCATTATAGGAAAAAAGATAAGACAGTTCAGGCTCACTCGAGGCTTTACACAAAGTGAACTTGCAGAAAAAATAGGGATTTCATATCAACAGATACAGAAATATGAAAATGGCACAAATCACATTAGTATCAAACAAAACGTCTCGCGACTTTTCTCTTATTCTTTTTATCACTGCATCAGCAAGACTACGAACATCCTGACTTGGTGCTGCTTGTATGCTGATATTAAAATAATTGTGTTGAGTTTGGTTAAAAGTTTTATTTTCTGTTTTACTTTCAAACTTGTTTTTTAGGTACTCTTTAAATGTATTATCTTTTTCCTCTTCTTCTCTGCTAGATCTTTTCTCTTCTATTACGCTTTTAAACTTAATATTATTTTTACTATTCTCAGAGACTTTTTTAAGCACGTTATTATTTAATAAAGGATTTTCATTATTAAAAATACCATTTTTAAAAAGTATACTACTATTTTTTCCATCAACTAATGAAACAACGCTTTTTCTCTTTTCAAATTCTTTTATGGGACTATTTTCTGAGATTTTTCCAAATATGCTACTAACAGTACTTCCCATCCATGAAAAGGCTTCTCCTACAGGTTTTATTATAGATTTTATATACTCCCAAAAGCTAGCAAAGAAACTTTTTACCTTCTGCCAATTAGTAATGACAAGAGCTGCCCCAGTAACAAGTCCAGTGATCAAAAGCCCTATGGGGTTACTCATTACAGCTAATGATATTGCCCTCAACCCTGTTATTACGGCAGGAAAGACTGTAGCTGATAAAAATGAAAATACTCCAATTAGGTTTGCTTTAAGAGCAAAAATCGTACTTCCTAATAATGTAAACCCATAACCTAGTCCTACTGCTGCGATTTTTAAACTTATCAAGGCTGTTACAGTACCCATGATTGCTGTGGTTAAAGTTGGATATTTTTCTGCAAACTCTGCTACATATCTAGTTTTTTCCTGCAAGAACTCAGCTATGGACTTTAAAGTAGGCAACATCACTGAACCTAAGTTCATAC
>NZ_JACVWV010000110.1 GCF_014534705.1 Wolbachia endosymbiont of Pentalonia nigronervosa
TTGATTCGCTATTCCTGCTGCTTGATGCAAAATTGTGTCTCCACTTTTTCCTTTTTCATTTATCCCTTCATATGATTTTTTCTTTAATTTCCTTAGTGCCTTCTGAAAATCATTCCTCGTTTCTTTGTTGTATCTTATTCTTTTCTGTGCCATTTTACCTCCTTTTGATAAAAATTCTAGCAGCACCTCCATTTCTTTTATTTACTGCTATTACTTGATTATGCTCTATCTATGCGAGTAAAGTAAAGTCATTATTACAATCAAAGATGGAGTATTATCTGTTTTTTAACATGTGCTACAATATTAACTTATATCATTAATATGATAACAAATGGGCTGTTCATTGCTCCAAGATCTATTTAGATGCTTGTGCTCGTGCCAGGTCAAAACTCCTGGATAAAATACTAATATGTGGTTTGCTAGTTCATGAATTGAATCTTTTTGTTCTGAATTTTTATCATTTTCACAATTAACGTGATATTCTGTAAAATTTGATTCTATTATTTTTTGATCAGTAAAATTCTTTACATCATAGCGATAAGTAATGCTGAATCTTTCTAAAATTGGCTTATATTTTAAATTCCAAGTTTGTTCAGATAGTTTGTTATCACTTAAATACAACCCACCTCCTTCTTCTTCTACACTCGTAACCGGAAAACAAGCGTTTATTTCTCCCAACTTCCAACTATCTGATAATACCACCTGTGCTTTAGCAAACTTAATTGGTGGAAGTAAGTGCTGTTGGATAGGATATAATGCTTTGAAATTGTACCACAGATGATTTCTCTCATATATGCCATTATAGTTCTTTGTGTGTGGCTCTGTTTCCCCCAGTATTGCTATATCTAAACGATATAAATCGCTACTGTAATTTCTTTCATAATAAGCTCTAAATGTACCAAATTTGAAACTTGGATTAGCGATTTTCAACTCAAATGCATTCTTTCGACCAAATGACAGCACTGGTCCTTCTTTTGCTACTTTTACCCCTGAATAATCAGACAGTAAGTCACCAAATATGCTTTCATCCAACATGAACCTTTGGGCGTTATATAGGTCATTAAAAATCCGCATTAGCCGCGATCTTGCCGGTAGTGATAGTTTTGCCAACTCTATTACTGCATCCACAAAAAAGTCATTTGGCACATCTTGAATACCTATTTGCAGTTCAAAAAAATGCTTTCCGGGTGGCTCTTCAATAATTGTAATGTCATCTATGTTTGCCCATTTCAGAGCTATTTTTAAAGATGCAGGTGTTCCTCTTAACCGCTGAAATTCTACTCCTTCTTTTATAGCCTTCTTTTTGTCTTTTACCCACAGCAAAATTTCTTCTAGGCCATACTCCTCTATTAGACACGGCAATATTTCATCTTTAAGATTAAACTTAAATCCTCTTATGCTTCTTGGATCTACTCTATAGTCTATCGCTTCAACTAATGCTTTTTCTTGTTTTGTCGCATTTGGTGGTAATAACATTAGCCTTTTCCCATTAACTCGATTTTTAGATTGCCAAGTATTGCACATTCATTTCCCTTTATTACAACGTCTTCTTGAGGTTCTATCAACTCTATATTTTCTACCCCTTCTACAAACAAATTTGCTATAATCCATGATTTTGTAACACTCCAACCAAGTCTTTTGCTTGCTTCAAACTTTTCTATAAATTGCTTCTTTGCCACTTTAATTATATCTTCTGATACTGCTGTGATCTTACTGTGGATATCTATCTCAACAATATTGCAATTTACCACTTCTATAGTATCGGTTAATATCCTTATATCATCTCTAGTAACTTGTTTTTTTACTATATTGAGCAATTCTTCTATATCTGTTAATAACTCCGTGGATAAAATTGAAATTTGCACCTTTCCTGGTACCAGTGATTCCACTAACGCATCTTTAACTCTTGTATCTGCTGACAATGCATGGTACTTATAATGTTCCTTACTTCCACCTGTTTTTATTTTTGCTTTTATTCTTTTTCTAAAACTTTCATCATTTTCTTCATCTTTTCTTTCTACTCCATAAAATTCAGCTAAGTGGTCGAGATCTGCTCCTTCTGCAAACTTCAGTAAATTTGCTTTTGCTGCTTCATTTATTCTCTGTCTCAGTAACAATTCACGCCATGCTGCCACTTCTAAAATTTTCATTGCTGGATCACTCTCAACCAAGGCAGTAAAACTTGCATCACGGTGGATTAGTTCCTCCTTCATCCGTGAAAAAATTTCTTCGTAGCTCAGTTTTTCAATAACATTAGGTGTCTGCATTTCTAAACAACTATTCCGCTAATATTTATGAATTTACCCTCTGAAAGATAAATACCTTCAAGTGCAATGGTCACTCTTCCTTCTTTTATTTCTGTTACTTTTACCTTTTCCAATTTAAACCTTCTTTCCCACTTTTGTAGAGCTTCTGCTACTGCTGCATAAATTTCCAAGGAAAAATCACGGGTTACTGGCCTATCAACCAACTCAAACAACCTTGAGCCATAATCCCTTCTCATGATTCTGCTGCCTATCGGTGTGGTCAGTATATCAGCTATCGATTGTTTTAAATGCTCTATTCCCTCTAACTTTTTTCCAGTATTTGCATTCATTCCTTGCATACATTCTTTCACTTTTCCTGACTTAGTACTTGGAGTCGTTCGTATTTCTCACGTGCTATAGTGATAGCCTTTTTTAGTCTCTTCTCAAGGATTTCTTTGGGAGGAAGCTGCGTTAAATACTGTGCAACGTGAATATTGGATCCGTCAAGTTC
The DNA here is from genome assembly GCF_014534705.1 of Wolbachia endosymbiont of Pentalonia nigronervosa. GTDB lineage: Bacteria > Pseudomonadota > Alphaproteobacteria > Rickettsiales > Anaplasmataceae > Wolbachia. The sequence goes on from NZ_JACVWV010000110.1 coordinate 2,758, forward strand.
AAGGTATTC
>NZ_JACVWV010000111.1 GCF_014534705.1 Wolbachia endosymbiont of Pentalonia nigronervosa
TCCCGAAGCTGAAGGATTTCAGGTTATTCCAAAACGTTGGATAGTTGAAAGAACCTTTGCTTGGCTCTCCAATTTTAGGCGCATGAGCAAAGATTACGAACATTCTCCTCTTACCTCAAAAACCAATATTTTCTTTAATATGATTACCGTTATGCTTAATAAATTAGCTACTTAAATGATTTCAAGACATCTTCTTAGAGCCAATATTGGTAAAATAAAAAACCATCCATAAAAGTAGCCAGGTACAAATAAAAATTCTTTAAGAACGCTTCTAATTACTACTTGCCTAAAAGTAATATTTTCGGACGTATTTTCATGTTTGACACGTGCACTACATATAAATTTTCCTGGGGTCTGGCCAAATTTTGCCAACATTAGTATCTCTGATACTATAACTATTAGCGATACTATGGCTATGCCTAGCAGTGAAAAAAGGTCTGTATAAGAAGTGGTATCATTTATATCAACATCGTACAGCTCTGGATAGAGAGGCTTATTGAATATGAGAAAAAGTAATAAGCCAAAAATTAGGTAATATATACCTTGATCAACAACATACGCTATTATGCGTCTGATCATTCCTGCGTAATTTATTTGTGTGTTCATTTTTATACCTCATATAATGATCACCTAGTGTAGCATCTAGTAATTAAACAATAGTAAAATTGATGGCTGTTTTCTCTGAGTTATCTAAAAGGCTTTACGATGGCCATAATTACTATAATTATTACTAATGCTGTGACTGTTTCATTCAAAACACGAAAATAAATATGGGTTTTCTTATTTGAACCTGTGACAAAATCCTTTCTATGTTTTGCAAGCAGCATATGAATAATCAACATTAAACATACAGCAAGCATTTTTATGTGAAACCATCCTTCCCTGTACGCTTCTCTTATTATCGTTAATGTTATTCCCAAGCCAAGTGAAAAGCACATAGCAGGGTTTATTATGTATCTTAAAAGCCTTTTCTCCATTGTTTGCAGTAAGCTGTCGCTTTCCGAGCCTTGCTTCGTAGTTGCATGGTAAACGTAAAGCCTCGGCAAATATAACATACCTGCCATCCACATAATAATCGAGATGACATGAAAAGCCTCAAGCCAGTGGTAATAGTCCATTGTTAAATATTTAAATTTCTAGTATAATGTGAGTTTAATAGAAAAACAACAATATGAAAGAAGGAAGTTTCACTCATGAAGAAATTGTAGGATTTTATAAGAAAATGCTGCTTATACGCAGATTCGAAGAAAAAGCAGGTCAGCTATATGGAATGGGGTTAATAGGTGGATTTTGTCATCTATCAATAGGGCAGGAAGCAGTTGCCGTTGGCACTTATGCTGCATCAAAATTAGGTGATGCTTTTATTACAAGTTATAGAGATCATGGTTTAATGCTTGCATGTGACTCAGATCCAAAAGTTGTTATGGCAGAACTCACTGGCAAAGAAACAGGCTGTTCGCAAGGCAAAGGCGGTTCTATGCACATATTTGACATTGAGAAGAGATTCTTTGGTGGGCACGGAATAGTTGGCGCGCAAGTTCCGATCGGGACAGGAATAGCATTTGCAAGTAAATATCAAAAAAAGGATGATGTTGTATTTACATACTTTGGTGATGGAGCTGCAAATCAGGGACAGGTATATGAAGCATTTAATATGGCATCTTTATGGGCGCTACCGGTAATTTACATTATAGAAAATAATGAATATGCAATGGGAACTTCCGTACAGAGATCTACTTTAGTACCAGAGTTATATAAAAGAGGGGAAAGTTTTGGTATTAAAGGCAAGCAAGTGGATGGTATGGATTTCTTCGCTGTTTATGAAGCTACAAGTGAAGCAGTTGAGCATTGCCGTGCGGGTAACGGTCCTATGCTTCTAGAGATGAAAACTTATAGATATCGCGGCCATTCGATGTCAGATCCTGCAAATTATCGTTCAAAAGAAGAAGTTGAAAATGTTAAACAAAATCATGACCCAATAGAAACTTTAAAAAAGTATATAGTAGATAAAAAAATCGCTTCAGAAGAAGAATGCAAAAAGTTTGATAAAGAAATACGCAATTTAATTAAAGAATCAGAAGATTTTGCAAAAAATAGCCAAGAACCAGAAAGTGCTGAGTTATATACGGATGTATATAAGTAAATCAAATCAGTTAGAAACTGTCTGTTGATTTAACGAACTTCTAATTATGTTTGTTTTACATAAATTAAGAAGAGATGGTGGCTGCCTTTTCAACACATTTCTAGTTACATTAATTTCATACAAGTCAAGAGAATATACTGACTCTAAATGCGGATCTGCTTGAAATACATCACAGATTATCTGTATTTTGCTTTCTTCAGAATTTAATTTGTTATTAATTTCATCTGCAATATGTATGCTATTTTCTATCAATTCTGCTAGCAAGGATAGATCACTCGAGTTTGTTATTCCCTTAGTATGTAAAAACTTCTCGATCTCTTCCATTTTAATAAATTCTTCTATTCCTGGTATTTTTAACAGATCTGCTATTGTTAGAAGATGTCTTGAAATCATTTAAGTAGCTAATTTATTAAGCATAACGGTAATCATATTAAAGAAAATATTGGTTTTTGAGGTAAGAGGAGAATGTTCGTAATCTTTGCTCATGCGCCTAAAATTGGAGAGCCAAGCAAAGGTTCTTTCAACTATCCAACGTTTTGGAATAACCTGAAATCCTTCAGCTTCGGG
>NZ_JACVWV010000112.1 GCF_014534705.1 Wolbachia endosymbiont of Pentalonia nigronervosa
CCTGTTCGCCCTATCCACATCACTGCTGCTATGAACTTTCTGTTGTCCTTTGCACTCCTTCCACTATCCCCTTTCTTTCCGGGTAAACTCTCCTTTATCCTTTCCCATTGCTTATCTTTTAAGTCGTATAACATCCTTAGCTTCTCTCAAAAATTGTTATTATAACTCCTTTCTTTTTGAATGTCTACACTACCTAGTCGTTCTACCAGTGCCAATTGATAAAAGAACAATATCATCATCAGGAAATAGCCTTTTCCCACTAGCATATGCACAAGCAGCAGGATTATTGGCAAACACCCCACCATCCACTAATATTCTATCTATCTGGTTAATTTTTAAATGTTTTGGTATGAAATAGGTAGGTGCTGCTGTTGTAGCTCTGAGTGCATCTTTCAGCTTAATATTACCTTCTTTCCAGCTTTTGAAGAAAAATGGGCAGTTATTTTGAATGTCATAACTGGTAAGTAGTAGATTACTTGAGACGTCAGCAATAGTACTTTCGCCGAAGTATTTATCAAGAATGAATTCTATATTTTGATGTGAGCACTGAGCACCATTAAACCACGAAGCAATCGATCTCCTCCAAAACGATGATTTAAAAATATATGGTCCATATTGTTGATAAAGTTCAACCAAATCATTGGCTGAATATTGAGGGTTTCCTTCTTTATCTTTTTTACATAACCCAGCTACAACAATCCCACCAGTAGAAGTGCCTGCCATCAGGTCAAAGATTTGGAAAATAGGTTTTTTTGATCTTTTTTCTATTTCTGCTAATATTATTGCTGGTATTATTCCTCTTATGCCTCCACCATCAATGGATAAGATAAATTTAGTCATATGTACACACGTTTCTTACTTTTATTAATATGTTTGTTTTCATCTGGCTGTGTTTGTACGAAAATCATAGTTTGCTTTACTCCTCAGGAAAAATGTTCTACACATATAATTGATGTAATAGACAGATCTCAAAAATCTATATTAGTTCAGGCATATACATTCACTTCTCAGCCAATTGCAAAGTCTCTAATTATGGCCAAAAAACGTGGGATTGATGTTAAAGTGATCCTTGACGAAACACAAATTAATTCAGAATACAGTGTAATTAATGAGCTGTTTGAGGAGAAAATACCGATTTGGATTGACTTTCAACCCGCTATAGCTCACAATAAGGTGATGATAATTGACAATAAAAAAGTAGTCTCAGGTTCCTTTAACTTCACTCATTCTGCGGAATTTAGGAATACTGAAAATCTGCTGATTATTGAGAACAATGATCTGTTAATTAGGAAATACGTGAAAAATTGGAAAAATCGACAATCTCACTCCAAGCTCTATCAACCTGTGAAAGAGTAGTCATTTGCATTTTGAGTTGTTAATCTTAAACTCATCGAGCTCTTCCGATAAATTTTTTACCCTTTCCTCAAGTATAAGTACCTTTTCCATTAATCCATGTTCTATAAGCTTATCGTGAATTTGTACTTTTAAATCAAGCTTGGCTAACCACCATATGACAGTAATAGTCTGTATTATCATCGTTATTATTACTGTTAATGGGACTTTTTGATTTTGCATATTTCTCCTGATTGCGCAATAAAAAACTTTCAACTATTTCGTGTTTCAGTTATGCTGCTTAGATTTGTGTTGCTTTTCGGCATTATAGAGCAAGTGTATAATTTCATTGTATGGTTTATCTTTATCATGCCGCGATCTTAGTACAGCTACATCTCTAGGATTTTGTCCATCGTTACCCCTAATAGTTGGATTTGCTCCTCTAGACAACAAAAACTTAATAATTTCTAGATGACCATAAGCTGCAGCATGATGTAAAGCTGTTCTTTTAAATGCGTATTTATCAATAGCATCTATGTTTACCTTTCTTTCTATTATAAGAAATTTAATAGTATCTAAACATCCTCCACCTGCAGCATAATGCAGTGCTATTTCACTTAAATCTGGTACTATATCTTCTACTAAAAGTTTCACTACCTCCATACTGCAACTATTAGCTGCTGTTTGTAGCATAGTTTTATAATTTTCAGTTGCTTTAGACCTTTGATAGCAATATGTAATAACAACACATACCACTAGTATCATAAACCATACAAAATGTATTTTATCTTTCTCGTTATATTTCAGTTTATTCATACTCAGCAGTTTCTTCATATTAAATAGACTATTTACTTATTTTTTCTTAACACCGTTTTCATTTACTTAAAGATGCAGATAATGTAGTAAGATAACCCGAACTATTTAAGGTATGCTCTGCTCTATTGACTATCCATTCGCCATCTACTGCTTGATTAAAGCCTATAAGATTAAGTTTTGCCTCTGCAAATATTTGAGGATTACCTGGCATTGTTATCTCTAAAGTTTCATTGCTGCGTTTTAATTGTTTTAGCTTGGCATTTGCTGCACTTACTGCTGACTCTGCATTGGGGTAAATTTCCAGCATAATATAACTTGGTTCACCGCTACCAACCATTTCTTTAATAGTCTCACCCTTTTCATAGCTATGCCACTTTGCTATTACGGAATTGTACTTATCACGTACGGTAAAATGTACTTGCCAGTTAGTTGTATCTTCTGGTTTAATGGTTGTTGTTCCTAAAACTTTTCCTGTTGCTGATTTTGCTGCACCTTT
>NZ_JACVWV010000113.1 GCF_014534705.1 Wolbachia endosymbiont of Pentalonia nigronervosa
TAAACTCTATTCTATACTACAACAACGTTTATAGCACAGGCAGAGAAGTGGTTTTATGAAATAATCTATTAATAACTTGACATGCTTATATGTATACTGATATCATCAGGCCTTCACGCCCTGGTGTTTTTGACATAAAGCCTCTCTTTAATTACATAGTGGTGATCTTCATCAGTATGCCAGGGCGATGGCACATTGGCAGCGGGTTCGATTGAGTATGTATATCTGTTCCTCTATCAAATCTTCTTGGCTCTTGTTTTGCATATAGTGGTTGCCCTAAAGTATTCACTGTCTCATTAAAATCCGCTGGAGCAAAGTAAGTGGTAAATGTATTGGCAGTTCCCAGCGGAAAACAATTTCCAGTATCTTTCTCAATAAATCTTCTAACATTGCCGTCTGGATCTGTAGCTTGCCCTCTATATTCCTCAAACGTAATGCCACAGAATGTAAATCCTGATCTCATATCATCCCTCAAAGCTGCTCCTTCTTGCCATCTTTCGTATGCTTCTTTTACTTTAGCGTGAGAAGTTAGAGCATCGAAAAATTCAGGGCTTACCAGTGCATGTACTCTTTCCATATACTCACCGCTTAAGTTATCCTCTATATGTCGCAGTACTTCTAAACATTTACGTTTTACATCTGTTGTTGCTGTGCCAAGGGCAAAATTTACTACTTTTGGCGTAATTTCAAATTCATTGTAAAGATTCAGTAATTCAGAGCCATCTGCATCAAGAATAACCCCCTTCAATGCCCCCATACGTAAGTGTTCCAACGTTATCGCATGTTTATTTCTCATTGTTTGCAAATGATCGGTTATCACATCAGCCAAGGCTACAAGTTCATTTTCTGAACCAAATGCCCTGATTCCTTGAACTTCCTCTGGCAATACTACATCATCGTGTGGAATATGTGGAATTGTAAAAGTTCTCACCTTTCTTTTTCCTCTTTTGCCGACTGTTGCTGGCGCTCCTGGGACTTGCGTTGGTAATAAACTTAACACTCCATTTTGCTCTTCAATAGTAATGTGGCGGTATCTCACTGATTTACTTGGAAACAATTTCAAACTTTCTGTTCGACCAAAATTAATCGGTAATATGTTAATAGCTCCAGTCAATGCTGTCATACTAAATGCTGGATTTGTAAATGGATTTTGCATTTTCTCCCCCTTTTTTCCTAATAATGATGTTTTCGTTAGACTCCTTTGCGGATGACGATTCCTCGTGCCTCAAGTTGTTTTATTGCCGCTGTTTTTTGTTCTTCGGTAATATTTGTTGGCCAAACAATAGCATAATCAGCAAGCAAAGCTATTCTGGTAATTACTACCGCTTTGGTGTTTTCTTTTGCATTTAAATCACTTGTGATTACTCCTATTGCCGTTTGCGTTCCATCTGTTGCAGTTGGATTTAAGACTTTAATTAGATTATCTTTGCTATCTAAGCCAACAACTGCTCCAAGTTTCAGGTTTTGCCCCTTGGCTACTGTTATTTGCTCTCTTGAGTAAAGATTTGATGCCTCGTACTTTAATAGGTCACCTAGGTTATTTTGTTCAATTATACAACTCATAAACGTTTCTCCTCCTTAATTGTTTTACCGCCGCTTTTATTAAGTAGACCTTCTGCGAAACAAAGAAATAAACGTCAAATTCTTTTTGGGGGGTACAAAAACCTATCCCATGTGTGACTTTGCTTCTCTACGGCGCTCTAAACAAGAAAATTTTTAAAAAATATGAAGAGAAACCTTCCAAGCTAAGTTTCACGTTTTGCAGAAGGTCTAGTGTTATATACGGCGGTTCTGTGTTTGTATGCCACGGTACTACTTTATAATTAGCTATTATGGCGGGTTTTAGCTGCCTGCATCATCAAGTCCTCTGATGAACTTTGTGGTATTGTGCTTAAAATTTCAGTCTTTGTTGTCCTTTCTGCAAGTGTAGACATTAAGCTCTCTCGTGCCTGCTCAACGTTTACTCCCTGCTCAACAAACTCTAATAATTTCTCTGGCATCTTGGACAAGTTACACAGTCTTGCTATTTCCAGTACTTCAGTTCGATACTTGTTATATTTTTCTATTAAATCATCATTATTAGCTGTCATAGTTTCTCCTTTGTTAATAATTTCATTAAAAGTTGCTACTTCATCTATAAGGCCTATTTCTATTGCATTTTCACCAAAATAAAGCCCTGCTTCTGTGTTTTTAATTGCTTCTACAGAAAGATTTCTATTGCGTGCTATGAGCTGGGAAAACATTTCATATAAGCGATTTACTTCATTTTGTAGATTTTCTAAACTTTCTGAAGTAACTGGTTCATGTGGATTTAAATCATTCTTTCGGCTACCAGCAAAGATTGTGGTGTACTTGATACCTTGCTTTTCATTAAACCCACTTTGATCGATGTGACTTGCTATTACCCCTATACTTCCTACTCCTGAAGTTCTGCTTACAAAAACCTTTTCAGCGCTTGAAGCAATTGCATATGCAGCAGAGTACGCATCATCATTGGCTATAGCGATAATTTTCTTCTGTGCTCTTGCATTAT
>NZ_JACVWV010000114.1 GCF_014534705.1 Wolbachia endosymbiont of Pentalonia nigronervosa
GCTCAAGTTAAAGAAAAGTGTGGGTAGATGTATGATACTGGCTCCGGAAGACGAAAAAAATGATAAGAAAGATAGCACACTACTGAAAGGATTAGTAAGAGCACATATGTGGCAACGTCAAATAAAAGAAGGAAAATACGCAACAACAAGGGAGCTTTGTACTGAAATTAATGTACGACATATACAGCGTATTTTACGACTAAATTACCTGGCTCCAAGGATAAAAGAGGATATTCTAAACGGAACCCAGCCAAAATATCTGAAATTAGCGGATTTAAAGAAAATACCACTTTTATGGAGTGAGCAGTTTGAAAAGTTTTATGATGTGTGAAGTGGCTATCAATATAAATTTAACACTTTCAAAAAGCCTAAAAGTGGTATAAGCTGTATGGTCCCGTAATGACTCCTTAAATGATGATGATAATATACCATTATATAGTGGGACTGTGCATATATTTAAGTTTTATTAAGCGGTTCAAAACGGGCTTGAAAAAACCGTAAAAAGGTTGGTTCATAACTCATACGTAACCCGCAAATACCATACGCATCAAGTTAAGGGCAAATTCAGGAAATTTAAGGCAACTGAGCTTACCAAGAAAAAGCTTCTCTTTAGCGTGACAAAAAATTCAATTATTTACTTTCTCTAAACCGCAAAAAATGTCCTACCTTTTAGAGAAAAATGGCGAAAGGTTAATAGATTATGTAAAGAAAATGGAAATTTTGGGGAAAATAATTAGGTACGAAATGTCGTATGTATATGGGTAAAAACAAGCTATTATTGGGGGTTTTTGTCATACTAAACTAACTTAGAGAGGAGCTTGCAACTATGGGTAAATGGGCCAAGCGATTCCAAAAAAACTTGTTCTCAGAATCGTTATATAAAATAGCCAAAACCAGCCATACTGGACAGCTTTTTAGTAATTTCTGTTTATATGAAAGTATATACGTGCGTGAGAATAGAGAGGAAAATGTTGTCAAATTTAACGAAATTGGTGTCTAAAGTAAATAAAGGATTTTCAGTAAGTGCTAACTTCAGCTTCAAAATGCACAAAAACTTGCATTGTTAAGTTTAATAATTTATTATGTTATGAATCAATCATGATCGGTTTTGGTGTAACAATAGGGGGATTTTATGTTAAAGACAAGGTATCCAGCAAGCTATTTAAAAAAAGAAGAATTTAAATCACAAATACAGGAAGAACAGCAATATAGAGAGCAAAGCAGAAAGGCTCTGCAAGACTTAAAAAGAGTAAAGCGTATAAATGACAATCCAGAACTGCCAGAAGGTTTTAAGGTGGAACAAGCTATTAGAAGATCTGGTTCTTCTAAAGGAAATAAATTATCTGAGAGTCAACCTGAACAACATGTTAAGTTGGTGAAACAACAACCAGATCTACCAGGAAATAGAGTGAAAAGAGCTGATAATGAATCAGGGCCTTCAAATGCTAATCAAGGAAATCAGCAATCTCCTTATGACGGTAGTCAGTCTGATCGAGATAATCAGCCCATTGATTCTGCTCAGCATCACCAAATAAATCTTAATTCTCCTGACTTTATTGATAGTGATGATGAAAGAGAAAAAAATACAGAGCTATTTTCTGCTATAAGGAAGGGTGAACTGCAGAAAGTCCAAGAGCTTCTAGAAGCAGGAGTAAAGACCAACATTATTGATAAAAATAATAAAGATAATACACCTTTACACTATGCTGTTGAAAGAGGCAAAAAAGAGATAGTTGAAGAATTACTGCTTCCAAAGTGGAAAACAGATATTAATGCTAAGAATAATAAAGGTGATACCCTTTTACATATTGCTATCCATAAAGGTAATAAAGAACTTGTAGAATTACTCCTAAATAATCAAGCAGAAGTTGGTATGAGAAATAACGATGATGAGATTCCATTAGATATTGCTAAACGTCTTGATAAGCAAGATATTGTACGAATATTGGAATCACACACTCAGCCAACCCTACAATCCTATGTTAAAGAGCAATCAGCAGATCAGCAATTTCAGCAAAGTTTCTATTCTAAGGAGAGCGGAGATCAAGAAAAGAATAAGCAATATTCTAATAAAGTAAAAGAAATTGCTCAAAAGCGCAGCTCTAAAAGAAGAGCAGGGACTGCAAGTAGTGGAGATTCTTATGAAATTGATCTATTAATGTTAGGTAAGATTAGAGGGGAAAGTGATACAGATAGATTTTATTTAGACACAAATGTGGATGGTTTAGGTGCTTTTGATGATATAGTCTTTAGATATTGGAATGAGGAAAAATCAACAATAATTCTTTTGCAAGCAAAACATGTAGAAAATTTAAAAAAGGGTAAGGTTACCATTGAAAAATTTACAAATCCAAAAAACGATAAATTTTATCTAGGCAAGTATTTCTCGGACTATTTAAACAGTAGAGAAAGATTTAATAACAAATCTAAAGATCCTATATTTCAAGGTAATTTTAAGGAGCTAGATCTTAAGTATATTATTTATACTAATTCTATTCTGGATGAACA
>NZ_JACVWV010000115.1 GCF_014534705.1 Wolbachia endosymbiont of Pentalonia nigronervosa
ACGTTCCAATAGAAAAACACCAAGAGAATACGATAAAGAGCTTTATAAAGAGAGAAATCTCATCGAAAGAATGTTCAATAAACTCAAGAATTTTCGTAGGGTTGCTACTCGTTATGATAAATTAGCTATTTCTTTCTTATCTTTTGTCCATATTGCTTCTATATATCTTTGGTTAAAATAAATGTCGACACTACCTAGGACTTGCCTCTTTCCCCTCTAAATGCCTTAATGTACTCATCGCTAGGTCAAGTGGCATAAGTCCATTAAATTTTTCTTTTATATAAGGATCTGCACCTTTTTCTAATAATAGCCTCACACCTCTTATATCACCTTCCATCGCAGCTTTATGTAATGGAGTAAATCCGGTTGCAGATTCAATGGCATTAACATCTGCTCCTTTCTCTATTAAGATTTCTTTTACTTTCTGACAACTTCTTCCCATAGAATAATGTAAAAGTGTTGTTTTATTAGCATCTCCATACTTTACATCTACTAAGTTTCCTACTAAAAATTCTAGAATCTCTATGTTACAATGCTTTACTGCAATATATGCTATATGAGCATAATTATCAACTGGATCCCTGTCTGCCCACCGAAAACCTGCTGAAGCTTTACTACTACTAAAGCAAAACACACATAGAATACTATATACTATGGATAGTGTGACTTTTTTCGAATTACTTGCCATTTATACTCCTACTCTCATACCTAAGATTTATATAAAACCAGAATTTGTTTAATTTTTCCTTTACCTCGAAAAAACATCACTGCTACCACTTATCACCTTGGAACCACAGGATACTAAATCTCCAACTCTTCCAACTCCATAGCCATTAGCAAATACTATTTTCGATCCTTCAGTTAATATTTTTTCTTCACTAAAACTATCTCCTTGCCTGCAAAACGTCTCTGCTTCCACTGACGCAAAAATGTGGCCTTTCTTCCATACAATGATCTCCTTTTCCGACAACTCCTGGCATTAATTTAGCTCTATCCTATTTGCTTTCAGTTTTATTTTATCCTTTGTCATTTCTATACTTGATTCCCCAACTTTCAATGTTAGTTTATCTATTACATTAACTTCTAAATGACCATTTTCTTTATTGTATAATACCTTTGTTCCATCCACAAATTTAAAACTATTTACCTCTTTTTTGTTTTCTGGTGCAGTATATTTCTGTTGATATATTCCTGCAAGCACTACTCCCAGTGATAATTCTCCAAGTGGTGAAAATATTACTACCTGCTCGTCAATGCTTGGTGGTACCCACATTCTTTCTTCCCCGGCTCTACTTGCTATCCATGGTAAAAAATCAGTTAAAAACTCCCCTACTTTCACTCTTACCTTTGCTTTTTCGTAATCTATTTCTTTCACTATACCAATACGGATAACATTGGCTAATTTTCTTTGTAACTCTGCAATACTGAAGCTATGTTCTAACATTTTCACCAATTTCAATGATGTGTGGTTTAATTTTCTCTTCTTCCCAAATAGATTGGCCAACATGCACTTCATGCGCCCATTCAACCAACCAGACAATATATGCATCTAATTCTGGCCGAAATCCATCAACTTCCGCTGATACAAACTCAGCCGGAGATACACTCATTTCCCATGTATTTCTGTTTATTACCCTTGCAACCTCAGCAGCTAGAGATCTCACAATTATAGGCGCATTTTCTACTGTAGAATCAATTACTATCCTTGCTTCAAATCTTGCTCTTAAAGCTAATTCTTCAGTTCCAGGATCACGTCCTTTTTCAAAGCTACTAAGTTCCACAAATACTGCTGGCGCTACTAATTCTTTCCTTATTGTTGGATATACTTCACAGGTTTGTATCGCTGGTATTTCCCTCTTCAGCGTAGTACAAATTGCGTTATGTAAATCTTTCCAATTCATATTTTTGCAATGTAGCTCAACTCACGTTCAAAAAACTTTCCAAATACCTTTTCAACTTCATAACTTACAAGATCCTTTATTATTTTTGACGCTTCTGGTTCAAGTGGCAATTTTACTTCTTTTATTGGCAGTGCTGTCTTTCCTTCACGTTTAAAAGCTCCTTTATAACCTCTTGGCATAACTGCTATAAATCCTCCTATAAACTCATGTTTTCCTGCTTTTGCACCCGTCCTTGTCTGTTTCATTTTTCCCAGAGATGACGCTCTTATGTTATATAAATTTGCTCTTATTAATACATCCAATCTGCTTGTTTTTGCTTTGAAAATCCTCAATCTCTTTCTTATCAGATTTAACTTTATTTGCTTTTCCTTACTGATTTCCTTAGCAGCTTGTGCCTTTACCCAAAGTGCTGTTTTATTCAGTGCTCTTGTAGTTGCAAGTCTGACTTTTGAGCCATAATTATCAATATTACTAGTAATTTGACTGATATTATTTCTAGTGTTAATATTAAACACCCTCTATTGCCTCAATTCTCCAGACCATGTTTACAGAATCTTTTAATGGTGGTTCAAAAATTTTGTAGTATTTTGTGTCAATCTTGATATA
>NZ_JACVWV010000116.1 GCF_014534705.1 Wolbachia endosymbiont of Pentalonia nigronervosa
TCATTATATATCTTATTGCATTAATAATCGCTCTAATATCGTGTTTTCTTGGCCTTCCTATTGCCCCTTGTGCAACGTATGGCTCTAGTATTTCCCATTCTTTGTCACTTATGTCACTTGGATACATTTTTTTACCTCTTAATTCTACATTTGCTTTAGTATATTTATCTTTTCATTTCTTTTCAAGACATCTTCTAAATTTGGCAATTTCATTAATACCATTTCTCATTTTTCGAGCTATTAATAACGACATATTTAATAAAAAAAGCAATGCTCCAGATACCACAGATGCTTCAGGTCAAGCACAACCAACAAACACAGTTTTTACCGAGAGTGAATATAAAGAACACGTTAATGATGCATTCAATAAATTAAGTAGCAACACAGAACCAAAAGAACCTATAAATAATGAAAATGAAGATCTAAATCAAACATTAATCAGTCGTACTCAACCAAATGTACAAGTAATATCTCGAACTGGTAATCCAGGTCAAACGGAAGAAACCACTATTGTAAGTAGAATAAATAATGAACGCATACGAGATGGTAAAGCAGTGATCAGATCAAGAATAAACGAGGAAGAAGCACATTTCACGTTTGTTATTGCTGCTGATCATGTTATACCCGATAATAATGCTATGAAGAGTTCTGCAGCAGCTTGTGGGATGCGTTGTGAAATTGTTGACAATGGTACAGGTGTAGATCTTTCATTTGGTGCTAGTGTTCGTACTGGAGCAACCCAAGGGCAAGCAATGAATAAATTATTACGAAGTGAAGTAGCGCAAGGGATTCTAAGTGATTGTGAAGTGGAAGTGCAAGCAATAACACGAGTTCACAGCTAATAAGTAACAAATTTTCTAATGTTGCTCTAGCTTCGTTGTATGCTTTACTTTTTTCTACCATAATACTCCTTCCTTAATTTTTTGTACTATTTTAGGTGCTTCTTTACCATAAACACTTATTTGAACCATTGTGGGTAGTTGTTACGCTGTATCCTCTATCTAATCTATTCCAAAAGAGTTATATCAGACAAAGTAAAATTATTATGAATAAAATCAACTTTCTAAAATTTATTGAGCTGTGCTTTCAAACAGTTGTACCAGGATATGAGTATCGTCACTATCAATACATAAAAGTTATAGCTGACAGGCTAGAAGCTGCAAGTGCTGGTGAGATTAGGCGTATAATATTTAATATGCCACCACGCTCGATGAAATCTATCTGCATAAGTGTTGCATGGCCTGCATGGATACTTGGAAATCAGCCGACTGCAAAAATAATAGTTGCGAGTTATTCCAGATTGCTGAGTGAAAAACATTCGCTTGATACAAGATGCATAATGCAATCTGATTGGTACAGAGAATTATTTCCAGAAGTGAAGTTATCGAAGGATCAAAATACTAAATACAAGTTTCAAACAGTACAGAGGGGGTTTAGAATTGCAACATCTGTCGGAGGAACATTAACGGGAGAGGGAGGTGATTTTATTATTGTAGATGATCCATTAAATCCTGTTCAAGCTTTAAGTGAAACGTTCAGGAAGCATTCTACCAACTGGTTTGACCAAACTTTGGTGTCTAGGCTTAATGATAGGAAAAAAGGGGTGATTGTCCTTGTGATGCATAGACTACACCAGGAGGACTTGACAGGACACCTTCTTTCTAAGCCAAGAGATATATGGCATCATGTTTGTTTGCCAATGATCTCTGAGAGGAAGCAAATTATCAATTCAATCTTGGTGAAAGAAAAGAAATTATATTCAAGAAAAGAAGATCAGCTGTTGTATCCTTTGGAAAGAGAAGAATGTGAAATGATAAAAATAGAGTTGGGAAGTTACGCTTTTGCTGCTCAATATCAACAAAATCCTTTGCCACTTTCAAGTGGTATAATTAAACAAGAATGGCTGAAACGTTATAAGAATTTTCCTGATAATTTATCGCACATTACACAAAGTTGGGATACTGCAATTGCAATAAACAATTCTAATGACTTTAGTGTTTGTACAACTTGGGCAAAAATAGATAACAAGTTTTACTTACTTGATGTATATCGAGCAAAACTTGAGTATCCAAAGCTAAAAGAACAGTTTTTATTACTTGCGGAAAGATGGAATCCACATGCAATTCTTGTTGAAGCAAAAGCAAGTGGACAGCAACTGATACAAGAACTAAAAGCAAACAGTGCTTTACCAGTAATCGCAATAGTACCACACAATGATAAACTCACGAGGTTTCATCAGATTGTTTCGCTAATAG
This sequence comes from Wolbachia endosymbiont of Pentalonia nigronervosa, assembly GCF_014534705.1. Taxonomy (GTDB): domain Bacteria; phylum Pseudomonadota; class Alphaproteobacteria; order Rickettsiales; family Anaplasmataceae; genus Wolbachia. Next base: position 2,256 of record NZ_JACVWV010000116.1, read on the forward strand.
AATCAGGCAGAATTTTTTTGCCACACCATGCAGTATGGTTAGGTAGTGTCGACATTTATTTTAACCAAAGATATATAGAAGCAATATGGACAAAAGATAAGAAAGAAATAGCTAATTTATCATAACGAGTAGCAACCCTACGAAAATTCTTGAGTTTATTGAACATTCTTTCGATGAGATTTCTCTCTTTATAAAGCTCTTTATCGTATTCTCTTGGTGTTTTTCTATTGGAACGT
>NZ_JACVWV010000117.1 GCF_014534705.1 Wolbachia endosymbiont of Pentalonia nigronervosa
GTTCGCCCTATCCACATCACTGCTGCTATGAACTTTCTGTTGTCCTTTGCACTCCTTCCACTATCCCCTTTCTTTCCGGGTAAACTCTCCTTTATCCTTTCCCATTGCTTATCTTTTAAGTCGTATAACATCCTTAGCTTCTCTCAAAAATTGTTATTATAACTCCTTTCTTTTTGAATGTCTACACTACCTAGAAGAGAGGAAAATTGCCGACAGCAGGATAAAAAAATACAACCATGTGATCTATATTAGTGTTGCAGTATGTGCAATAGCATTAGTGACGATTTATCCTCAGATGATAGTTGCAATAGTGGTAGGAGTATTTGCACTTATCGTAGCAATAGTAATGAGTAATTTGACGCAAAAGTACATAGAAGAAGAATTGCAAAAGAAAATGTCAATTGAGTTAGAAAGTGAAAGAGAGAGTCAAACTACATCAAGTAATGTTGAAATACAAAGTGAGGAGGAGGAAGATTTTGTAGACCACAAGATAGAAGAACCTGTTTTGTCCAGAGCAAGCAATGAACAATCAATAGCATTATGATATACGCAACAGCTTTCTATGCAGGATTAAAGCCAGATCCATTATTAAAGGTGTCAGAATGGGCAGATGAGTATAGAGTTCTTTCACAAACAGCATCATCAGAACCAGGAAAATGGAGAACAGAGAGAACTCCTTATTTAAAGGAAATAATGATCACCTTCATCACCAATTGAAAAAGTAATCTTTATGAAAGGGGCCCAGATTGGAGGAACAGAAGCAGGGAACAACTGGATAGGCTATATTATTGACCAAACACCAGGTCCAATGTTAGTGGTACAGCCAACTGTAGAGATGGGAAAACGCTGGTCTAAAGGAAGATTTGCCCCACTTATTGATAGCACACCATGTTTAAAAGATAAAGTAAAAGACCCAAGATCAAGAGATTCAGGCAATACGGTACAGAGTAAAGAGTTTCCCGGTGGGATTGTGGTAATAACTGGGGCGAACAGCAGCGTAGGACTGAGGTCTATGCCAGTAAAATATCTTTTCCTCGATGAAATTGATGCGTATCCAGGAGATTCAGGTGGTGAAGGAGATCCAGTTTTGCTCAGCATAGCCCGAACTAATACATTTACGCGGCGAAAGATATTTTTGGTCTCAACCCCAACAGTGCATGGAATCAGTAGAATTGAAAAAGAGTTCGAAGCTTCAGATAAAAGGTATTTCTTTGTACCTTGCCCGCATTGTAATCATTATCAAGTTTTAAAGTGGACGCAAGTAAAATGGGAAGATAAAGACCCAAGAACAGCGCACTATGTGTGTATAGAGTGTAACGGCAAAATAGAAAATCATCAAAAAACCGAGATGCTTTCACGTGGAGAATGGAGAGTAACGAACGAAACGAAAGGTGGAAAGATAGCAGGGTTTCATATTTCAAGTCTTTACAGTCCAGTTGGTTGGTATAGTTGGAGTCAAGCAGTAGAAGATTTTCAGCATGCAAAAGAAAATGAGCAATTACTGAAGGTCTGGATAAATACTACTTTAGGAGAGACTTGGGTTGATAAAGGAGAAGTACCAGACTGGAGGCACTTATTTGAGAGAAGAGAGTCATATCTTATTGGAACAGTACCAAAAGGAGAAGTAGTCCTTACTGCAGGTGTTGATGTACAAAAAGACAGAATAGAAGTAGAGGTTGTAGCTTGGGGAAGAAATCGTGAAAGTTGGTCAATAGATTATCAGGTATTTGAAGGAGACCCTGGAAAAGAATTTGTATGGAACAAACTTTCAGAGTTACTGAATCATCATTTTCTTGGTTCAGATGGTCTTGAATATACAATTAGCATGATGGCAGTAGATGCAGGATACGCAACGCAGGAAGTATACAATTGGTTGAGAAGCCAGCAGAGCTCTGGTAAAGTAATGGCAGTAAAGGGAGTGAACAAAGCCCTAGTACCGCTTAATAGCCCAAGTAGAGTTGATGTGACAGTGGCAGGTAAAAAGCTCTACAGAGGCATGAAACTCTGGCCAGTTGGAGTATCAATATTAAAGTCGGAGTTATTTCAACTACTCACGAGACGGCGAAAAAGCTCCAGCAGGATATTGCCATTTTCCAGAGTATGCGCCTGAGTATTTTAAACAACTGACTGCGGAACAATTAATTACCAAAGTAGTGAAAGGCTATACTAAGCAGGAGTGGCAGAAGATAAGAGACCGCAATGAAGCACTTGATTGTAGGATTTACGCCAGAGCAGCATCTATAGCCCTTGGGATTGATCGTTGGCAAGAGAGTAAATGGGGTAGTTTGAGTGAAAAGACTGAGAGCAAAAAGCCAAAGAAAATAGTCAAAAGTAAATGGATAGAAAATGTACACTGAAGAATATTTAGCTCAAGTTGAGCAAGCAATTCAGAAACTGCAAAACGGCAGGAGAGTGGTATCAATTGCTTATGGTGACCATGTGGTGAGATATGCAGAGGTGCAGATAAATGATCTTTTGAG
>NZ_JACVWV010000118.1 GCF_014534705.1 Wolbachia endosymbiont of Pentalonia nigronervosa
ATCCCGAAGCTGAAGGATTTCAGGTTATTCCAAAACGTTGGATAGTTGAAAGAACCTTTGCTTGGCTCTCCAATTTTAGGCGCATGAGCAAAGATTACGAACATTCTCCTCTTACCTCAAAAACCAATATTTTCTTTAATATGATTACCGTTATGCTTAATAAATTAGCTACTTAAATGATTTCAAGACATCTTCTTAAGAAATGTAGTAAAAAAAGGAAAAGGTAGTTTTGAATTACAAGTAATTAAATCTGAAAATGATTTATTATTAAGAGCAGCAGTAGAAAAGCAAGTAGGAGATGCATTGATAAAAGATGAGTATTTTACTGTGAGATTAAAAGATGGAGTTGAGAGATATAACAAGACTCACGTAATAGTAGAAAGTATTCCTATGAGAATCAATGTTGACAATAATGAGTGGAGTTTAAGACCACAACCTTTAATATTTAAAAAGGATAAAGAAGTTATCATTGTAACAAATCAAGATATAGAAGAAAATACAAAATTAATAACACCTAGAAGAGCAGGAAACTATACATTTGTTCGTGATCATGGTAATGATCTAATAATAACTAATGCTTTTAACACACAAGATGATCTATGTACGATAGTGCTCAGTAAGTTTTATGTAGAACCTAAAATGGAAACATTATCAATAAAGTTTGCTGATAAAGAAATAGTCTTGAAAGAGAATCGGGAAGAAATAAGTAAAGCAAAGTACTTAAGTACTATAAAGAGGGAGCGTCAGGATAAAGTGTATAAAGAAGTATTTGGAAGTAAAAACATGACACCAGAAGTTGTGATGTTATCTGACCAACCTGTAATGCATAGACATAGGCATGAACATAGTAGGCAACACATTAGAAATCGTAGAAGTGAGGACATAATAAGTAGTGGCACAAGACCATCTACATGGATAAATGATTTGTTTAGTTGGGTGAAAAGTTCTGTAGGTGGGTTATTGTATTCTAGGGCTGTTTTACCTGAAGAAACATCAAGTACTACAAATTCAATCTCACAAGTTGATGCACCTATAGATGTCAATAGTACGATAATGTTACTTGATATATTGGTAAGAAAAATTACAGGTCAAAAGTATGTTTCTACAACAGAGCAATCTGTTTCTTCCCAATCCTTACTAGAGGCACAAGCTAATGCACTAAATATTACAAATGAATTTGAGAAAGTAGTAAAGCAAGCTGCATCAAAAAGTGAAATATCAATACATCGATTAAATATTAATTTCATGAAAATACATGATGAGATTACAGAAGAAATTATAGGTGGTAAATTTAATGAGATTTCAGGAATTTTAAAATCGCATATAGAGAAAGCATGTCCTGATAGAGAAGCAGGGTATCCTGGTAAGTTAAGTCCAAAGAAGTTTGATAAATTTAAGGGTGAACTTAATAAGGGACTAGATGCAACACTAAAGCAATCAAAGCAAGAGATATTACATAGCAAAGATAGTAAATTAGAAATTAGTAACGTAAAAGGAAGCTTGAAGCCTAGGAGTGATTTAAATAATACTTACATTCAAGGTCATTTAACTCAAGCTAGGAATGTAAGGCTAGGATAATTACTTTAAATTTTGAATCTCATCTACAGAAAGGCCGGTGATTTTAGAGATAACATCAATAGACACGTCGGCCTTAAGTGTATAGTCCAGAGATACAGCTAGATAATAGGCAGCAAATAGTTAACAGTAGTAATCAGAAGCAAAGTATGGCTAACGAAAAAAATACCTCCATCTTCACTTAACAGAATTGCTGTAGAATCTGTAAATAATAAGAAAGGGATCACTTTTGGAGGTTAAGTTGTTTAATTTCGTCTAGTGAAAGGCCGGTGATTTCAGCAATAACATCTATAGAGATACCGGCTTTAAGTGAATTTTTAGCTACAGCTAGTTTAGCCTGTTTTTCGCCTTCTTTTTTGCCTTTTTCTTCGCCAACCCTAACACCATCATCAAATTTTTGGGCGAAAGCAGCTATCTCATCCATTAGACGTTTTTTTCTTTGCTCATATGCTAGTAACTCTTCTTTTGACCAATTAAATTTATTCATCTCTTCATAAGCTCGTTTTATTATTACGTCACTACCAACTATTTTATCTAGGTCTTCTTCCCTTGTTTCTGCTGCATAGCGAAAAAAATAACACCATTTTTCTACTATATTCTCTAGTTGGTCTTCCTTCGTCTTTGTAAATTTTGGTAGTTCTATGAATGTAAAATAAAGATCCTTTAAATCATGTTCATTAGTATTTTCATCTCGAATAGTATGATTTGATTTATACTCAACTTTATTTGGAAAAATAATACAATCAGCGACAGCTATAAAGATTATTTCCTTAAGGTCATGATATTCATCACCTTGATCAGCCTGATTTGAGTAAGCTTTGGCAGCATAATATTGAGCACGCTTCTCGAAACCTTTAGTCTTAGTGAACTGCATCT
>NZ_JACVWV010000119.1 GCF_014534705.1 Wolbachia endosymbiont of Pentalonia nigronervosa
GGTAGGAAACCCTTTTTTTGTACTTGATTAAAGTAGAAAATCTGTTTCAGTAAGTCATGATTAGTTATAAAGAGAGTAAACAATAAGGATTTCTTGTCATATTTGTTATTTTGCAGCAGAAATGGTTTTAGAAGGTCTTGGCTTTGTGCTACCTCAACTACAGCTATTTCTGATTTTGCACGACTAAAACGATTAACTAAGTAGTAGTTGAACAAAGATCCGGAAATATTGAAAAGCATCTTACGTTTGTGTTGAGTTGAAATTTCGTCGCATTTCCAAAACTCATAATCTTTAAATAATTGTCTATTTTGTTTATCTTGAAAGCAGTGATTAAAAATAATGCTTAACTGCCTACCAGAAAGAGAATTAAGCCAGCTTTCACGTAAAATTGGATTTTGAAACTTCTTGAGAAGAGAAGATACAGGCATTTCTAAACTACTTTCCCAAAATTCCCGACTAGGATAAAAATTTACCATACCCATAAGTAAAGATACTATGTTTAAAGCAGATTAAAAATTAGTCAATAAAAATCTATGGCAAAAAAAAGTGAACACATTTCTGAAAAAAGTTGAACTTATATATATAAGGGGACTTATAAAAGAAATAGCTATGGAATTTCAAATAAGCTTTGGCAAAAAGACGTCTAATTTCTTAAAGTATATAGCAGAGCGTCAAAATAAGACCATTCCAAAATTAATAAGAAGGCTGGTTTTTGAAGCTCTGGATGCCAGAGAAGATAGGTATTTCTCTAAAATTGCTGATGAAAGGCTTGCAAATGATAAGATCGTGCCAAGTAGTGAAGTTGATTGGGAAAAACTCTTTTCTTCTAATTCAGAAAGTACTAAAGGGTACAAATGTCGATCTTAACTCAATCGGGCCGAGCTGCAATAGCGGCAAGTATAAAAGAGCAGTCACTTCATCTTGCTTGGGGTAGTGGTGATTCAAGCTGGGAAAGTAGCCACAAAGTCGAAAAAGTTTTTGTTAAGGGTGAAATCAAACTTGATCACTGTCCAATTAAAGATGTAAAAGTTTTTAAAGGTTCAACGGTCTACAAACCAAGTATAGACTATACAGTTGATAGTAATACTGGTATGATAAAGCTAGTAGAAAAAGGCTCTATTACAGTGGAAAGTACCGTTACCGTAGAGTATACTTACAGCACACCAGCAGAGCCCATTACCTCTACAAAGCTGCTGAAAGAAGTGGGAAGGCGCACCATTGATGAAATTCTCTTTTGCACAGGTGATGAGAATGGAGAATTGATTACTCCCTCCGGACGGTTTAAGCCAGCAAATGTACCAACCAATAATTTATATCTCAAATGTAGCTTTGATTTCACGGATGCAGCAAATCAAGTGATCAGAGAGATTGGGGTTATGGTTGGTACTAAAGTGAAAAAAGAACTTCCACCAGGACAGAGGTATTTCGAGCCAAAAGATATAGAAAATCCTGGAATTTTGCTGATTTTAGAGCATACAGTACCACTTATCAGAACTGCAGCAACTCGGGAAGCTTTTTCTTTTGTTATTACATTCTAATTCTATGACGTTAAGTAGTTATTATAACCGTTTTAACTCTGATAAAAAATACGAAAAGAGTTTATTCTTAGCAGGAAGAGGCCTGCAATCTGCAGAACTAAATGAAATGCAAGATTATGCACTCTCCAAGCTTAAAGGTATTGGTGATGCGATATTTAAGGATGGTGATGTTATCAGTGGAGCTGATTGTATTGTAGACGCTGAAACAGGTAAAGTTACCCTTGAAACTGGTAAAATATACCTTCGTGGCTGCGTAAGAGAAGTTGAAAAAACAGAGTTTAAGATTCCAACAAATGCCACAGTTCGTGTTGGTGTTTATTATGTTGAATCCACAGTTACAGAACTTGAGGATGAAAATCTTCGTGATCCTGCGATTGGTACAAGAAATTACCAAGAAGTTGGAGCAGCAAGGCTTAAAGCTAACATTATCTGGGGTTTTCAGGCAGAAGGAATTGTTGCTAGCTCGATAAACGGAGAGTTTTATCCCATCTATAACATTGAAAACGGGGTATTAATTCAGCATTCAGCTCCCCCGCAAGCAAATGTGGTAACTACTGCTCTTGCTCGCTATGACATGGAAGCTAATGGTTCTTATGTGGTAGATGGTCTTGAAGTAATGTTTTTACAACGGGAAAGCCAAATGGGCGAAAGAAAACAGGTTTTTGTGGTTAATGAAGGCAAAGCTCATGTTGATGGCTACGAAATTGAACTTCCTCATAGCTTGAGAGTTTATTTTGATGAAGATCCTGACATAAAATTAGTTGAATCAGAACCTCACTCTTTTCAGCCAAATAGCAACAGAGTTATGGAGTTCAAGGTCAATGATTTTCCTGTAAAAGAAATCAAAAAAGTAGATATTACCGTACAGAAGACTATTTCTCTAACTCACGGGTCGTATTCTGGAGTTGCTGA
>NZ_JACVWV010000120.1 GCF_014534705.1 Wolbachia endosymbiont of Pentalonia nigronervosa
TAGAGTTTTAAAAGTACATTTGAAAGCCATGGTTCTCCTCTAATTTGCCCAGGTCTCAGCGGTTTATAGATATGAAGTACATCACTTGCTGGTACTCTAACAGATTCTCCAAATGATCCTTCTCCTGGATGCTCTCTGAATAGGTAATATGCTTCTTTTTGCCCAAGTCGGTTAAATTCAATACCACTACGAATAATATTGCCATTTGCAAGTGTTTGATTGCTCTTATTATCTAAATGCTCTGATTCCAGTACTTGTAGCTGCAATGGTACAGAAAATCCATCTTCAGGTTTACGATTCCTCAACCGTACAAAACACTCTCCACCTTCAATCATACTCCTACATACAAGGGATTGCAGTCCATAAAAATCACTTGCTCCACAGCTATCTGCTTCATCTGTCCACTTGAGCCACAATTCTTGAACTTTTTTTCTAAACTCTGGATCTTTTGCTTTTGATTGCGGCTTGATTCCCGTGCCAACACAATTTGCAACTATAGTGTCGATTATATTTGCTGCATATGGATTTTTTCTTACCATGTCACGAGAGCGACTGCGTAAGGTTTCAATGCTATGAGCAAGTAAACTATTTATTCCACTCCTTTCTGGCTGCCAGCACATTACCCTTCTTCCTGAACCTGATGCATCCCATGCTGAACTTTTAATCTTTGGTTTTTTGAATAGTTGTTTGAATGATTTTAAGAGCATTTTGCCTCTTATATGCAATAAATATTGGAATTTAATCGTACTTATTTTTTGTAGATGCTATCTCTGTGTCCTACTTCTGTGATAGTTACTGTATGTTTTTGTTTATCTATTTTGTAAATTATTCTATAACTGCCCACCCTTAGTCTTTTGCTTCCTACTAATCTACCACTTAATGGTTTACCAAGATTAATAGGATCAATTGTAAGCCGCTCGTCTATAGCTCTTCTAATTCTTGATCTTATTGTTGGTGGTAAAGTAAAGAAATCCCTCTCAAGAACCTTTTCTGAATAGATAATATTATATTTCACTCATCTTTAATTGTCTTTGCAGATAATATTTTATCCCAGTCAATATCCTCATTTCTGACCGTCTTTGCCTCTGGCATATCACGCTCTTTTATAATTTCAGCCATCTCCTTCTCTGCCTCAAATTCTTCTTTCACAAGACACACTAAAACTTCTGGTATAGTTTTATTCCATGCTTGTGCAACCTCTGTAAGATACTGAGCAAATTCACCCTCGAAACTTACATTAATATTGAGTTTTTTCTGAACTTGAGCCATACTAATTAACCAAGAATACTAACTATAGAATATAACATTTTTATATAATTTTGTCAATCCCTTTACTCGTCGAAAACACTATCTTTCGTTTAGGTTTTTGACCTGCTGCTTTCAATTCAGCTTTAATCCTTTGCCTCAAACTCAGTAGATCATTTATTTGCACCTCTGCATACCTCACCACATGATCACCGTAAGCAATTGATACCACCCTTCTGCCGTTTTGCAGTTCCTGAATTGCTCGTTCAACTTGTGCTAAAAATTCTTCGGTGTACATTTTTTTACTCGCCCATCCATTTGCTTTTTCTCACCTTTGCTGACTTCTTACCTTCAGCTTTATTGCATAAACTACTCCACTTATCATCTTGCCAGCGGTCGATACCTAAAGCTATAGAAGCTGCTCTGGCGTAAATTCGGCAATCAAGTGCTTCATTACGGTCTCTTATCTTCTGCCACTCCTGCTTGGTTCACTACTTTGGTAATTAATTGTTCTGCTGTCAGTTGTTTGAAATACTCAGGTGCATACTCTGGAAAATGGCAATACCCTGCTGGAACTTTTTCACCGTCTCGTAACACATTTAGCAACTGAAATAACTCGGACTTTAAAATTGACACCCCAACTGGCCAGAGTTTCATGCCTCTGTAGAGCTTTTTACCTGCCACTAACTCTACTTGGGCTATTAAGTGGTACTAGGGCTTTGTTCACTCCCTTTACTGCCATTACTTTACCAGAGCTCTGCTGGCTTCTCACCCAATTGTATACTTCCTGCGTTGCGTATCCTGCATCTACTGCCATCATGCTAATTGTATATTCAAGACCACCTGAACCAAGAAAATGATGATTCAGTAACTCTGAAAGTTTGTTCCATACAAATTCTTTTCCAGGGTCTCCTTCAAATACCTGATAATCTATTGACCAGCTTTCACGATTTCTTCCCCAAGCTACAACCTCTACTTCTATTCTGTCTTTCTGAACATCAACACCTGCAGTAAGGACTACTTCTCCTTTTGGTACTGTGCCAATAGTATAGGATTCCCTGCGTTCAAATAAATGACGCCAGTCTGGTACTTCTCCTTTATCAACCCAGGTCTCTCCAAGCGTAGTATTAATCCAAACCTTCAGTAATTGCTCATTTTCTTTTGCGTGCTGAAAATCCTCCACTGCTTGACTCCAACTATACCA
>NZ_JACVWV010000121.1 GCF_014534705.1 Wolbachia endosymbiont of Pentalonia nigronervosa
CTTGGCAAGATTACCGCAAATAACACTTCAGATTTAATTGCTCTGGCAAACGTTGAAAAAGTCTCATTTGATACTAATGCTGAGTTTATTTTAACTGAACAGGATGGAAAAGAGCATTTTTTATCTGATAATTTGCCATTAGCGCTGCGTTCAAGACTCTCTGGAGAATTAACTGTAAAAGCAACGCTAAAAGGCTCAAAAGAGAGAAGCCCGGTACTTTACCCCGGTTTACAATTGGTTCTTGGCAATGTGGGAGAATCTGCAGATTACGTAACCAGGAGCATTCCAGCAGGTTCAAATACTAAGATAACAATAGACCTTCTGCGAAACAAAGAAATAAACGTCAAATTCTCTTTGGGGGGTATAAAAACCTATCCCATGTGTGACTTTGCTTCTCTACAACGCTCTAAACAAGAAAATTTTTAAAAAATACGAAGAGAAATCTTCCAAGCTAAGTTTCACGTTTTGCAGAAGGTCTAATTACTTATGATGCATTAATACCTGGTACTGCCGATGTTAAAGCATATGTGCAAAAAAACGTGGAAAGAGAATGGCAGCTAGTTAATTTAACAACAGGAAAACCTATCGGCGACAACTGGGTGGAGAGAACTCATATGCTGACAAACTTTAATGCCAATGAAACCAGGATAAAGCTAGTTCTTAGTGGTACAGTGCAATATCGCCCTAAAGTGAAAAATTTGCGAATAATTATTACATGAAATGCCAAAAGATAAAACGAATAGAGGATATCCACTGCCTCATCCAGAAAATATTGCCGTGCAAGATGTGGTACGTATTCGCACAAGCATTGAAAAAATAGATGAGGATATTACCAGTAGGGAAAATGAACATAAAAATCTTAAAAAAGCATTTGAAAGATTTAATTTTGAAACTTTTTTGAACTTTTGGAGCAACAAATGACTAACGAGGTAGTTTCTACTTTGCATAGAAGAATCAAAGATTTAGCTGCAAATAGCACACCTGATCAACTAGCATATCTTGCTAAAGCATTTGAATTAATAGTAGATAAAAAGGAAATTTCCAATATTACTCAAATAACTGCAATAAAAGAGATAATCGATACACTGCAAAAAAGACTTAAGGATTTAGCAGCAACCAGTACTCCTGACCAATTGGCATATCTTGCTAAAACACTTGAATCAATAGTTGACAAGAGTGCAGTTTCTGAGATTGTGCAGATGACTAATGGAAAGCTAAAGGAACTTCAGAGCAGTACAAATTCATACCTAAACGAGATAAATACTAATAAAGAAAACTCTATTTCAGCTATAACCACAGTAAAGACACAATCTGTAAATGAAATAAATATACTAAAAACCAATTCCTTAAACTCCTTAAAAAGTTCATCAGACTCATATATATCATTACTTGATACTCGTAAAAATACTAATATTGCTACAATAAATAGCATAGGAATAGATCAGACGAATAATCTTAAAAGTTTAGTAAATAACTTTAAATCAATCAACGATGTGCCAAATGGTTCTTCAATTATGAAGGAAGTAAGAACTAGAGAAGAACAGTTAAAGTCATTAGTTAAGCAAGAGGTAAAAAATAGAAATATGGTTGAGCCTGGTTCATTACCATTTTTGTTTGGGGTGCTAAGTAGAAAAAATAATTACTTCGGTCATGGAGCTTTTACAACTGAATTAGGCCAATGGAGCAGCGATATAACAAAAACAGATCATATGCTGCAACTACTTGCGGGCAGCCATACCTATGATACAAGTTATGTTAGCTTTTATAGGCCAAGACAGTTGTGTTTTTTAGAAGGAAGCAAAGGCGCATTCATCTATGGAGAATCATATACAAGGCTGATACGCGATAGTTTTAAAAATATAAATGTCATATACCAGTATCCTTACGCTGCACTGGGAGTAATATTTGTAAAAAATACTACAAATATGAATATAAGTAAGATAATAAATTTTGTTGGATCAGCAGAGGGAGCAGGATTATATGTTGGAATACCTGATAACACTAATGTTAATAAATCAAAGATTTCAAAAATTACTTGGCTAAATATTTATAAACATACAAGCGATGATAATGAATTTGCCGCATCTGGTAATGTAGAAGTTCCGGCCGGAAAAACAGTGGCAATATTGCTGTATACATCATCGGAACTCCATTCTGGAAATAGCATGGTTGGTAAAACGCCTGAATTTGATATGGGCGATACTATGTATGATACTATCTATGGTCAATTTATACAGTGGGGAATATATAACTTTCGGAGCAATTTTTTAACAGAAGAACTTGAAGTAGATGTAGAAAGAACACTCAAAGCTTGGCAGTGTCCAGGATTAGAGGCTACTTCCAAAATTTGGAATTAAAAAAGTGGAGGAACAATGTCTACTTATATACGTTTTAAAAACAAAAAACAAATCGAAACAACGACACTAGAAAACAAGCCGGAAGGAGAAGGATGGTATGA
>NZ_JACVWV010000122.1 GCF_014534705.1 Wolbachia endosymbiont of Pentalonia nigronervosa
TGCTACTTTTTGTGCTTATATTATAAAAATGGGAATCTTCTTTTGGTTTCCTATAATTTTAAAGGATAAATTACAAATTTCTCTTGTACAATCCTCACTAATAACAGGTGTATATGACTTGGGTGGAATCCTTGGAACTTTAATCACAGGAAGAATTAGTGATATATACTTCTTTCAAAATAGAAGCTTGCTAGCGTTACTTTACATGCTGGGTATAACATTCACTTTTATTGCAATGAACTTTGGTCAAAATATAATTCTTATGAACCTTGGCGCAATCTTATCAGGATTTTTTATATTTGGAGTACAAGTATTGACAGGTGTTATAGCTGTAAACATTGCTTCACAAAATAATGTATGTGCAATTGTAAGCTTAACAGGATTATTTGGGTATATTGCAAGTGCAATATTTTCATGCGTGCTCTTAGGAGTGCTTGTTACGCACTGTGGTAATAGTATTATGTTTTCGTTTTTTTCCATCTGCTCTGTTATTGCACTCGTTTGCTTTTCCATATTATCAAGCAGGGATCCTAAAAAACCAAATAAAGTGGTGTAGGAAACATTTCTCAGCACTAAACTTTGTAGATAGATTTTTTACCCAGGGAATAAATGTTGTAACCATATTCTAGTAACAATTCACTATCTAACAAGTTACGAAAGTCAAAGATATTAGGTGTAGCCATAACATTCTTTAAAATTACAAAATCCTGATTTTTAAATTCTTTCCACTCCGTTAATAATAATAAGGCTTCTGCGCCCCTTGCAGCTCCTATAGCGCTGTCCGCATACTCTATATTCTTTAGAACTTGCCTAGCATTATCGATCCCTACCGGGTCATATGCAGTAATTTTAGCCTTATTATTTACTAACAACTTTGCAACATCTATAGCTGGGCTATTTCTCACATCATCGGTACCAGACTTAAAAGTTAGCCCCCATATCGCTATTTTTTTATTTTGGACTCCATCCAATACATATTCTACCTTCTTAGCAATGTTTGTTATATGATTATAGTTAGATTCCTTAACTGAACTTAAAATTTGTAGCTTGACATTGTGATTTTCAGCAAGCTTTATTAAAGCTGACAAATCTTTAGGAAAACAAGATCCTCCAAACCCTGGACCAGCCTTTAGAAATTCCCTGCCTATTCTATGGTCCATCCCCATGCTGTTAGCTAAAAGGTCAATATCTGCTCCTAATACCTCACATAAACCTGCCATCTCATTGATAAAAGCGATCTTTGTTGCTAGAAAAGCATTAGAAGCATATTTAATTACTTCGGCAGTAGCTGTATCAGTAACTACTAGTGGAATATTCTTGTCTGTAAATGATCTATATATAGCTTCTAGTTTTGCTCTAGCTTGCTTAGTTTTTACTCCTATTATTATTCTATCTGGATATAAAAAATCTGATACTGCAGAGCCTTGCTTGAGGAATTCTGGATTAACTCCCAAATCAAGGTTATAACCTTCATTGAGTAAGTAGTTGTGTATGTTTTCTGTAGTACCAGGAGGAACAGTTGATTTTATAACTATTAAGCAGTCTTGATTAACTCTTTTAGAAATTTCATTTACTGATCTATACACGTTCTGTAAATCTGCACTCCCTAAGGAGCCTGATGGAGTATCTACAGTTACAAATACTACTTCCGTATTAGGATTTATCTGGGAATATGAGTCAAAGAACCTTATCCTTTGTAACTTTATATTATCCTCTAAATAGTTTGCTAATTCAGGCTCATATATAGGAACTTTTCCTGACTTCAATAACTCAATCTTTCTAGTATTTATGTCAATACAATCAACGTTATGGCCTTGTTCTGATAACATTGTACCAGATACTAAACCTACATACCCTACTCCTGTAATAGTTATATACATTTTATTATCATCCTAAAAATATCTCAATGTAGCTCAATTGTTTTAGTATCTCAAGAAGATACCATATTAATAATTAGAGTCATAAACTTTTGTTGCTAGATTATTTTTCTTAATTACTTTGAACAAGTAACTGCTAGCAACCATAATAGACAAAAGATCACCAGCCATTTTCCTTGTGAAGTTGTCTTATTTCATCTACTGAAAGGCCCGTAATTTCAGCTATAATATCAATAGAGACACCAGCCTTAAGTGAATTTTTAGCTACTTCTATATCCCTTTCCTTTCGACCTTCTTTTTTGCCTTTTTCATGGCCGATGAGAATGCCTCTTTCTTCGCCAACCCTAACACCATCATCAAATTTTTGGGCGAAAGCAGCTATCTCATCCATTAGACGTTTTTTTCTTTGCTCATATGCTAGTAACTCTTCTTTTGACCAATTAAATTTATTCATCTCTTCATAAGCTCGTTTTATTATTACGTCACTAC
>NZ_JACVWV010000123.1 GCF_014534705.1 Wolbachia endosymbiont of Pentalonia nigronervosa
GTTCCAATAGAAAAACACCAAGAGAATACGATAAAGAGCTTTATAAAGAGAGAAATCTCATCGAAAGAATGTTCAATAAACTCAAGAATTTTCGTAGGGTTGCTACTCGTTATGATAAATTAGCTATTTCTTTCTTATCTTTTGTCCATATTGCTTCTATATATCTTTGGTTAAAATAAATGTCGACACTACCTAGTGAAGCAGGGTATATTCCTTCAGGGTATCAGGGTATAAAATCGTGTATTACACCTCCTGAAAGTTTCGTCCAATTACAAGATATATTTGAGTATAACAAGCAATCTTATCTGAGTAGTAGAAGATGATTTGCTTTAATTTTTTTGCATTTGCTCATTCAAAATTTTTAGATGATCAAACAAAATTATCATCAGCAGTTGAGTTTCGAAAGATTGTACAGAAAGACTTTATAAGCTAAGCTATACTTTTAAAGTATCTCTATAATTATATGCTCAAACATACTGGACCAAAAAAAATAGGGTCTATAATAGAAAGGTATGTATTGAAGTGTATGAAGAGTAAGATGAGTCGCAATGAAATACGTCTTATTTTAAATTGGAATATCATAGTGGGAACAGAGATAGCAGAGTATACCAGGCCACAAAAGATTGTATACGCGCAAAACATAAACTCCGGTGTATTATATTTAGTAGTAACAAATGGTAGTAAAGCACTGGAAGTACAGCATATGATTTCTCTTATAATGGAGAAAATTACGGTGTTTTTTGGTTACAAAGCAGTGTATAATATAAAAATTAAGCAAGAGAGTATTGACTTTTTCGGGATATAGTGTAATTTAAAACTATAGAATAACTTGGATATATCAAAGTGAGTAGAATTTGTGAATTAACAGATAGAAAGAAGTCTTTTGGTAATAAGGTATCACATTCAAACCGTAAAACTAAACGTACTTTTCTCTTAAACTTACATAAGGTAACATTGACTAGTGATATACTAAACAAAAAATTTAAGTTTCGCATAGCAACAAGAACCTTAAGAACTATAGACTATAAAGGCAGTCTGGATGATTTTTTGCTTAATACAAAAACAGTTAAATTGAGTGAAAAAGCTCAGAAAATAAAAAGAATGTTAAGAAAAAAGCAACAACAAGCTGTTTAAGATGCAAAGTAAACCTCAATGGTTGAGAGCAAAAGTTCCGACTGGTGAAGTATTTAATGAAACTTTAAATATTGTTAAGCTGCATAATTTGCATACAGTATGCGAAGAAGCAGCGTGTCCAAATATTGGTGAGTGTTGGAATAAGCGTCATGCTACTGTGATGATCCTCGGTTCGGTTTGTACTCGCGCTTGTGCGTTCTGCAATATTGCAACTGGAATTCCCGACAAATTAGATCCTCATGAACCAGAAAATCTGGCAAAGGCTATAAAGAAATTAAATTTAAAACATGTGGTTATTACTTCTGTTGATCGTGATGATTTGCAGGATGGTGGTGCAAATCAGTTTATACAGTGCATAGAAGAAATTAGAAAAACCAGCCCAGAAACAACAATAGAAATCTTAACACCAGATTTTCTTAATAAGAAAGGGGTCTTTGAAGCAATTGCTGTTGCTGCACCAGATGTCTATAACCACAATATTGAAACAGTACCAAGATTATACGCCAAAATAAGACCACGAGCTCGTTATTTTCATTCACTATATCTACTAAAAACTGTTAAGCAAATTAACCCTAAAATTTTTACAAAGTCAGGATTTATGCTTGGCCTTGGGGAAACAAAAGAAGAAATATTACAAGTGATGGATGACTTGCGCAGCGCTGATGTCGATTTTATTACCATCGGTCAGTACTTACAACCAACTCCAAAACATGCAAAACTCGATAGATATGTCACTCCGGAAGAATTTGATCACTACAAATACATTGCTTATTCTAAAGGATTTTTGGTAGTTGCATCAAGTCCACTCACGAGATCTTCATATCACGCTGGGGAAGATTTTGCTAGACTAAAAGCTCGCCGCTTTAATAGTTAAATGAACGGATATAGGGAGTGTTAAATAAACTGTGTCAAGCCGAAAAATGATATATTAATGATATAAAAAATGGAGGTATAACACATGAAAGAAAAAAGAGCGAACAAGTATGTTGGGTTAGTAAGAGTTAGAGACAAATATCCTGTCGTCAATACAAGAAGAGACCCCCTGCAAAACGAGGAAAAAAGTAGAAAAACAAAAAAAAGCGTATAAAATGAGAGTTTTAGTGAGAGAAAATGGCAATAAATTATGCAAAAGTGGCAAAAACCCCTTATATTTTCAGACAATTAACGGGTCTAAAAACAGAAGAATTTGAAAAAATCGTGGAAAAAGTGAGGCCGGAGTGGGAAAAAATGG
>NZ_JACVWV010000124.1 GCF_014534705.1 Wolbachia endosymbiont of Pentalonia nigronervosa
ACACTGAAGAATATTTAGCTCAAGTTGAGCAAGCAATTCAGAAACTGCAAAACGGCAGGAGAGTGGTATCAATTGCTTATGGTGACCATGTGGTGAGATATGCAGAGGTGCAGATAAATGATCTTTTGAGCTTAAGGCAACGAATTAAGTCTGAGTTGAAAATTGCAGGTCAAAAGCCAAAGCGCAGGATTGTTATTGCAACTAGCAAGGGGATAATATGAGAGAATATCAAGAATTTCTCAAGCAATTGAAATATATAATAATCAATAGTGGCATTATAGAAAAAGAGGTAGAATCGAAGCCAATATCTGAGAAAAACGGGTACGCAGATGCAGTGGTAGATATTTCCCATTGGGAAGAAGATGTAGATTTTAAATTAGCTGAAAGAAATGGAATATTGGGTGTAATTCACAAAGCCAGCCAAGGACTAAAATATGTTGACTCAAAGTATGCCGAAAGAAGAAAAGAAGCTGAAAATATAGGACTGTTATGGGGTGCATACCATTTTGGTGTAGATGGAGACGGAAAAGATCAAGCTGGTCATTTTTTAGATGTGGTAGGAAATGACTCAAAAGTTTTGTTGGCACTTGATATCGAAGGAAATGAACAAGGAAAAAATATTACACCAAAGCAAGCAGAAGACTTTGTTGAAAAAATTCAAGAAGTAAAAAATAGTCTACCATTAATTTATGGAAATGCTAACTTTCTAAAAAATTTTGCCACTCCAACTTTGATAAAATGTCCATTATGGATTGCTAGCTGGAAAGAAAAACCTGTTTTACCGAGAGGATGGAACAACTGGACTTTATGGCAATATACAAATGGTAAAACAGCACATTCAGTAGAAGGAATTGGAAAATGCGATAGAAATAAATTTAATGGAACATTAGAAGAATTGAGAAAGTTTTGGTTATCAGGAGAAATATGCTTTTAAAAACATTCAAACAACTATTCAAAAAACCAAAAATTCAAAGTTCTGCATGGGATGCGTCAGGATCAGGAAGAAGAGTAATGTACTGGCATGGAGAGTCAGGAAGCATAAATAATTTGCTGTCTCAAAGCCTTGAACACTTGCGTAGTAGATCTCGGGACATGGTAAGAAAGAATCCATATGCTGCAAATATCATAGACACTATTGTTAGTAATTGTGTTGGCACGGGAATCAAGCCGCAATCAAAGGCTAAGGATCCAGAATTTCGTAAAAAAGTGCAAGAGCTGTGGTTGAGGTGGACAGATGAAGCAGATAGCTGTGGAACAAGTGATTTTTATGGATTACAAGCTCTAATTTGCAGAAGTATGATTGAAGGTGGTGAATGTTTTATTCGCCTAAGAAACCGTAAACCTGAAGATGGATTTTCTGTACCATTGCAGCTACAAGTACTGGAATCAGAGCATTTGGATAATAAGAGCAATCAAACTTTAGCAAATGGGAATATTATTCGCAATGGTATTGAATTTAACCGACTTGGGCAGAGAGAAGCGTATTACCTCTTTCGAGAGCATCCAGGAGAAGGATCATTTGGAGAATCAGTTAGAGTACCAGCAAGTGATGTTTTGCATATCTATAAACCGCTGAGACCAGGGCAAATTCGAGGAGAACCATGGCTTTCAAATGTACTTTTAAAACTCTACGAACTTGATCAATATGACGATGCAGAGCTGGTAAGAAAAAAAACTGCAGCAATGTTTGCCGGGTTTGTTACACGACTTGATCCAGAAGCAAATATAATGGGTGAAGGTGAAGCAAATGAGCATGGAGTAGCATTATCAGGTTTAGAGCCAGGAACTATGCAGCTTTTAGACCCAGGGGAAGACATTAAATTTTCAGAGCCATCTGATGTGGGTGGCAGTTATGAAGCGTTCATGAGGCAGCAATTAAGAGCTATAGCGATCGGTATGGGTATCACTTATGAGCAACTGACAGGGGATTTAACTAACGTAAATTATTCATCAATTCGAGCTGGAGTTTCGCAGAAGATGTGCGATGTTACAACACAATATTATGGTATTTCAATTTTGCCGACCAGTGTGGAATAGATGGATAGAGTTAGCTATTTTATCTGGAAAGCTTTCTACAACAGGAAAAGAAACATCGAAAGAAGTAAAATGGATAGCACAGGTGGGTGGATCCGTTAAAAGACCAGCAGGCACAGCAGATGGCGGTGAGGAATGGATTTAAGAGTAGGTCAGAAGTAGTTTCAGAGCTTGGTTATGATGTTGAGGAAATTGATCAAGAAATAGCTGAAGATCAGAGGCGTTCCTATAGTCTCAATTTAATATTTGATTCTGACTGCAAAGAGAAACAAAGAGGTA
>NZ_JACVWV010000125.1 GCF_014534705.1 Wolbachia endosymbiont of Pentalonia nigronervosa
CTGTTCGCCCTATCCACATCACTGCTGCTATGAACTTTCTGTTGTCCTTTGCACTCCTTCCACTATCCCCTTTCTTTCCGGGTAAACTCTCCTTTATCCTTTCCCATTGCTTATCTTTTAAGTCGTATAACATCCTTAGCTTCTCTCAAAAATTGTTATTATAACTCCTTTCTTTTTGAATGTCTACACTACCTAATTTTTTTACTTGAATTTGTGTTTTTTTTGAAGTAATAATGGCCTTACAATAAGCTGTCTATATTAATTCCTGAACTTCATCAACGGAAAGACCTGTACACTTGACAATAGTGTTAACATCAACATTATTAGCTAGCATCGCTTTTGCAACTTCAATCTTTCCTTCAATCTTTCCTTCCTCTCTGGCATCATCAAGTTTTTGAGCAAGTACAGCCTGTTCATCAAGAATACGCTTGATCTCTTGTTCATAGGCTATAAATTCTTTCTCTGACCAGTTGAACCTATTTAACTCTTCATAGGCTCTCTTTATTATCAAATCACTTCCTATTATTCTTTCTAGATCCTCTTCACTAGTTTTATCTGCATACTTGAAGAAGTATATCCATTTCTCAACTATACCTGAAAGCTGCTCCTCTTTGGTTTTTGGAAATTTTGGCAATTCAATAAATATAAAGTAAAAATCTTTTAAATCGTGCTCATTAGTATCTTCATCCCGAATAGTATGTTTTGACTTATACATAGACTTACACGGAAACAGAATACAATCTGCTATAGCAATAAAGATAATTTCTTTAAGGTCATGGTATTGATCACCTTTATCAGCCTGCCTTGAATAAGCTTTAGCTGCATAGTATTGGGCACGTTTTTCAAAGCCTTTGGTTTTAGCCACCTGCATTTCGACAATTATTTGCACCCCATTTTCATCTCTACAGAGAACATCGACAATACTTTGTTTTTTAGCAGCAATATCAGGATCTTGGATAGTACTCAAAAACTCTATCTCTTTTATTTCATTGACGCCAGTAAACCCTAGGATATCATTTAAGAAATGAATTAAAATATCTTTATTCTTTTCAGTACCAAAGATTCGTTTGAAGGCTATGTCGTTTTTAACATCAAGAAACTTAGATAAAGCCATAGCAAAAACTCCTAAAAACCATTAATAATTATACAGCATTATTAGCAACTTTTCAATAAAAAAGCCTTACATTTTTTGTCAAATTCCTAAAGCCGTTTGCAGCAAAGACATCTGATCAACACCGTTAATTTTCCGCATCATATTTTCAGCATCGATCTCTATTAACTCATTTCCACCTATAGTAAGTTTATAATAGTGAGCAGCTACCGTACATTTGAGTGTGGCTTTTTCTGCAGGTTTCCAGCTACCAAAATCAAATTCTCTGAATATTCCCCTAAGATTTATAATAACGGCTTCAACTTCATTGCTACCACTACCTTGCATTCCACCCCTGAGAGTTAAGGATACCGAGTTTCCATTTATCAAGCCAAATAGCCGAAAGAGTTCTGTATCATATTCAGCGAAGGTAAACTCAGCCTCTAATTTCTCCATTCCCATATCTATGCTAATTGGAATGTCCATACCACCAGCACGATATTCCTCAGTTTTAATGGTAAGTTTTGGCAAGGTTATTTCGTCGATTTTCCCAGCATAGCCTCTACCATCGACAAATACGTTAAAGTTTCTCAGTATCTTTGGTAACACTTTCTTCCTCTTTATAAAATTTCATTATTTAGCAAGTGAGAGCGAAAAGTTATCTGCTCAGCAGGGTATGGTGGAGTAAATTCAAAGTCAAAAAATACTTTGCCACTTGCAATGTTTGCTGGGTCTGAAGTTGCATAACATTTTCCACTGATAATCGCTCCTTGTGCTTTTAAACCTGCTAAATAAGAGTTTACGCTTTCAATTACATCATCTATGTAAGTTTTGGTAATATTTCGATCAACTGCCCATAAGTGAGCTCTCAATAAGCTGTCATTTATTAAATCTGCAGTACGTCTGACCGATAGAAAAGCCCACTTTGGATCATCTGAACACGTTCTATTTCCCCAGAGTCTGTAGCCATTTTGGTGAATTATCGTCGTTACTTCATTTTCGTTCAAAAGATTAGCACGGCAATTTGCATCACCTAAGGTAAAATCAATAGCTCTACTTGTGCCAACAACGCCATTTATCTCTTTATTTGATGGTGAGTGCCAAAATCCTTGTTCACTATCTACTTTGGCCATTAAACCAGCTACAAATGGACTTGGTGG
>NZ_JACVWV010000126.1 GCF_014534705.1 Wolbachia endosymbiont of Pentalonia nigronervosa
CAAAATGCGAAACTTTCTGCATTGTCTGATCTTTGTATTCATTATGATAGGTGTACTCACCAATACGCAGGCTATTCTCATCATAAAGCAAAATCTTACGAAATTCAAGCGAAAGCTGCAGAGAATATTTTAGCTTCAGAACCAAATAAATTAAACGAAAAAGATACTCAAATTATTGAACCCCTGGCAAAAGTTCGAGACATAACAATAATTGAAATGGCAAAACTCATCCAAAATAAAGCCCAACAAGCAGTAAAAGCAATAATAAAATGTGAGGAACTTGAAGATCTGGCCGAGAGGAAATTTGAAGCAGCCAAAAATGAGGGAGAGCTAAAGGCTTTACTCAATGATTTTAAACAAAGAATACAAGAAATAGGCAGAGGATGACAGAACAATTTTTACATGGTGTGAATGTTATTGAAGTAACTTCAGGCCCAAAAACAATTAGAACCAGTAAATCATAAGTGATAGGTGTAATTGGCACAGCACCAGATGCAGATGAGCAAAAGTTTCCACTGAATAAACCAATATTAATAGCAGGAAGCTTGAAAGAAGCAGCAAAACTTGGAAAAAAAGGGACTCTTCCTTCTGCAGTAAATGAGATTTTCTCCCAAGTTGGTGCAACAGTAGTAGTTATTCGTGTCGAAGAGAGCAAAAATACTGACTTGAAGTTAAAGGAAGAAGAAACGCTGAAGAATGTAATTGGAGGAATTGACGAAAAAACTGGGGAGTATCAAGGCATACAGGCGTTTTTAAGCAGTGAAAGCATAGTCCATGTTGCTCCAAGAATACTAATTGCCCCTTATTTTACTCATCAATTATCTGAGTCTAAAAATCCGGTAGTAGCAACATTAATAGGAGTAGCAGAAAAGTTGAGAGCAATAATAGTAGCAGATGGGCCAAATACTAACGATGAAGAAGCAATAAAGTGGAGAAAAAGTGTTGGCAGCGCAAGAGTTTACGTTGTTGATCCTTGGGTAAAAGTATCTGAAGGGGAGGAAAAGCCACCAAGTCCATTTGTAGCTGGTTTAATAGCCAAAGTAGATAGTGAAGAAGGATTTTGGCACTCACCATCAAATAAAGAGATAAATGGCATTGTTGGCACAAGTAGAGCTATTGATTTTACACTCGGTAATGCAAGCTGTAGAGCAAATTATTTAAATGAAAATGAAGTAACGACAATAATTCACCAAAATGGCTACAAACTCTGGGGAAACAGAACGTGCTCAGATGATCCAAAGTGGGCTTTTCTATCGGTTAGGCGTACTGCAGATTTAATAAATGACAGCTTATTGAGAGCTCACTTATGGGCAGTTGATCGCAATATTACCAAGACTTACATAGGTGATGTAATTGAAAGCGTAAACTCTTATTTAGCAGGTCTAAAAACCCAAGGAGCGATCATCAGTGGAAAATGTTATGCAACTTCGGACCCAGCTAACATTGCAAGTGGAAAAGTTTTTTTTGACTTTGAATTTACACCACCATACCCAGCTGAGCAGATTACTTTTCGCTCTCACTTGCGAAATAATGAAATTTTATAAAGGGAAAGAAAATGTTGCCAAAAATATTGAGAAACTTTAATGTATTTGTCGATGGTCGAGGCTATGCAGGAAGAATAGATGAAATTACGCTGCCAAAGCTCACCATCAAAACCGAAGAATACCGAGCTGGCGGCATGGACATTCCAATAAGTATAGACATGGGCATGGAGAAATTAGAAGCTGAGTTTACCTTCGCTGAATACGATACAGAACTCTTTCGGCTATTTGGCTTGATAAATGGAAACTCGGTGTCCTTAACTCTTCGTGGAGGAATGCAAGGTAGTAGTAGCAATGAAGTTGAAGCCGTTATTATAAATCTCAGGGGAATATTCAGAGAATTTGATTTTGGTAGCTGGAAACCTGCAGAAAAAGCCACACTCAAATGTACGGTAGCTGCTCATTATTATAAACTTACTATAGGTGGAAATGAGTTAATAGAGATCGATGCTGAAAATATGATGCGGAAAATTAACGGTGTTGATCAGATGTCTTTGCTACAAACAGCTCTAGGGATTTGACAGAAAATGTAAGGTTTTTTTATTGAAAAATTACTAATAATGCATTATAATTGTTAATATTTTTTAGGCATTTTTGCTATGGTTTTATCACAATTTCTTGATCCTAAGAACAATTACGCGTTCCGGCGTATCTTTGGCACTG
>NZ_JACVWV010000127.1 GCF_014534705.1 Wolbachia endosymbiont of Pentalonia nigronervosa
GTTCCAATAGAAAAACACCAAGAGAATACGATAAAGAGCTTTATAAAGAGAGAAATCTCATCGAAAGAATGTTCAATAAACTCAAGAATTTTCGTAGGGTTGCTACTCGTTATGATAAATTAGCTATTTCTTTCTTATCTTTTGTCCATATTGCTTCTATATATCTTTGGTTAAAATAAATGTCGACACTACCTAGTATAGCCTTTCACTACTTTGGTAATTAATTGTTCCGCTGTCAGTTGTTTAAAATACTCAGGCGCATACTCTGGAAAATGGCAATATCCTGCTGGAGCTTTTTCACCGTCCCGTAACACATTGAGTAGTTGAAATAATTCTGACTTTAATATTGATACCCCAACTGGCCAGAGTTTCATGCCTCTGTAGAGCTTTTTACCTGCCACTGTCACATCAACTCTACTTGGGCTATTAAGCGGTACTAGGGCTTTGTTCACTCCCTTTATTGCCATCACTCTTCCCTGACTTCTCACCCAATTGTATACTTCCTGTGTTGCATATCCTGCATCTACTGCCATCATACTAATCGTATATTCAAGGCCATCTGAACCAAGAAAATGATGATTCAACAACTCTGAAAGTTTGTTCCATACAAATTCTTTTCCAGGGTCTCCTTCAAATACCTGATAATCTATCGACCAACTTTCGCGATTTCTTCCCCAAGCTACAACCTCTACTTCTATTCTGTCTTTCTGAACATCAACACCTGCAGTAAGGACTACTTCTCCTTTTGGTACTGTGCCAATTGGATAATTTTCTCTTCTTTCAAATAAATGACGCCAGTCTGGCACTTCTCCTTTATCTACCCAAGTTTCTCCTAAAGTGGTATTAATCCAAACCTTCAGTAATTGCTCATTTTCTTTTGCATGCTGAAAATCTTCTACTGCTTGATTCCAACTATACCAGCCAACTGGGCTATAAAGACTTGAAATATGAAACCCTGCTATCTTTCCACCTTTCGTTTCGTTTGTTACTCTCCATTCTCCACGTGAAAGCATCTCGGTTTTTTGATGATTTTCTATTTTTCCTTTGCATTCGATACAAACATAATGTGCTGTTTTTGGGTCTTTATCTTCCCACTTAACTTGCGTCCATTTTAAAACTTGATAATGATTACAATGCGGGCAGGGAACAAAAAAGTAACGCTTATCTGAAGCTTCAAATTCCTTTTCAATTCTGCTGATTCCATGCACTGTTGGAGTTGAGACCAAAAATATCTTTCGCCGCGTAAATGTATTAGTTCGGGCTATGCTGAGCAAAACTGGATCTCCTTCACCACCTGAATCTCCTGGATACGCATCAATTTCATCGAGAAAGAGGTATTTTACTGGCATGGAACGAAGGCCTACGCTGCTGTTCGCCCCAGTTATTACCACAATTCCACCGGGAAACTCTTTACTCTGTACCGTATTGCCTGAATCTCTTGATCTTGGGTCTTTTACTTTATCTTTTAAACATGGTGTGCTATCAATAAGTGGGGCAAATCTTCCTTTAGACCAGCGTTTTCCCATTTCTACAGTTGGCTGTACCACTAACATTGGACCTGGAGTCTGGTCAATAATATAGCCTATCCAGTTGTTCCCTGCTTCTGTTCCTCCAATCTGGGCCCCTTTCATAAATATCACTTTTTCAACTGGTGATGAAGGCGATAAAGAGTCCATTATTTCTTTCAGGTAAGGAGTTCTCTCTGTTCTCCATCTTCCTGGTTCTGATGATGCTGTTTGCGAGAGAACCCTGTATTCATCTGCCCATTCTGACACCTTTAATAATGGATCTGGCTTTAATCCTGCATAAAAGGCTGTTGCGTATATCATAATGCTATTGATTGTTCATTGCTTGCTCTGGACAAAACAGGTTCTTCTATCTTGTGGTCTACAAAATCTCCTTTAAATAAGGAGTTCTCTCTGTTCTCCATTTTCCTGATGCTGTTTGCGAGAGAACCCTGTATTCATCTGCCCATTCTGACACCTTTATAATGGATCTGGCTTTAATCCTGCATAAAAGGCTGTTGCGTATATCATAATGCTATTGATTGTTCATTGCTTGCTCTGGACAAAACAGGTTCTTCTATCTTGTGATCTACAAAATCTTCCTCCTCCTCACTTTGTATTTCAACATTACTTGATGTAGTTTGACTCTCTCTTTCACTTTCTAACTCAATTGACATTTTC
>NZ_JACVWV010000128.1 GCF_014534705.1 Wolbachia endosymbiont of Pentalonia nigronervosa
GAATACCTTGAACTTGACGGATCCAATATTCACGTTGCACAGTATTTAACGCAGCTTCCTCCCAAAGAAATCCTTGAGAAGAGACTAAAAAAGGCTATCACTATAGCACGTGAGAAATACGAACGACTCCAAGTACTAAGTCAGGAAAAGTGAAAGAATGTATGCAAGGAATGAATGCAAATACTGGAAAAAAGTTAGAAGGGTTAGAGCATCTAAAACAATCGATAGCTGATATACTGACCACACCGATAGGCAGCAGAATAATGAGAAGGAATTATGGCTCAAGGTTATTCGAGTTAGTTGATAAGCCTATAAACAGGGATTTTACTTTGGAAATTTACGCAGCAGTGGCAGAAGCTCTACAAAAATGGGAGAGAAGGTTAAAATTAGAAAAAGTGAAAATTAAAGAAGTAAAAGAAGGAAAGGTAATAATTTCACTTGCAGGCGTATTAGAGGATAAATCTATAAATATTAGTGAGGTTGAGATAAATGCAGCTACCAAACATTATTGAGAAATTAAGTTTCGAAGAAATCTTTTCACGGATGAAGGAGGAACTAATCCACCGTGATGAAAATTTTACTGCTTTAGTCGAAAGCGATCCAGCAATGAAAATTATTGAAGTAGCAGCATGGAGAGAACTGTTACTGAGACAGAGAATAAATGAAGCAGCAAAAGCAAATTTACTGAAGTTTGCAGAAGGAACAGATCTCGATCACTTAGCTGAATTTTATGGAGTAGAAAGAAAAGATGAAGAAAATGATGAAAGTTTTAGAAAAAGAATAAAAGCAAAAATAAAAACAGGTGGAAGTAAGGAACATTATAAGTACCATGCACTGTCAGCAGATACAAGAGTTAAGGATGCTTTAGTGGAATCACTGGTACCAGGAAAGGTGCAAATTTCAATTTTATCAACAGAATTATCCACACCATCAGAAGCACTACTAGAAATTGTCAGAAATCAGCTAAACAAGGACGATGTAAGGATATTAACCGATACTATAGAAGTAGTGAATTGCAATATTGTTGAAATAGATATCCACAGTAAAATTAGCATGAGCCCTGTAGTATCAGAGGAAGAAATAAAGAAACAGTTCATCAAAAAGTTTGAAGCAAGCAAAAAGCTAGGATGGAATGTTACAAGGTCATGCGAATTTGTTTGTAGAAGGGGTAGAAAATATAGAGTTGATAGAACCTCAAGAAGACGTTGTAATAAAGGGAAATGAGTGTGCTAAACTGGAAAATTTGAGAGTTGAGTGTGTAAGGAAAAACTGATGTTATTACCACCAAATGCGACAAAACAAGAGAGAGGTATAGTAGAAGCGATAGACTATAAAGTAGATCCAAGCAGCATAAGAGGATTTAAGTTTAATCTTAAAGATGAAATATTGCCATGGATGATAGAAGAGTACGGCCTAGAAGAAATTTTGCTGTGGGTAAAAGACAAAAAGAAGGCTATAAAAGAAGGAGTAGAATTTCAGCGGTTAAGAGGAACACCTGCATCTTTAAAAATAGCTCTGAAATGGGCAAACATAGATGACATTACGATTATTGAAGAGCCACCCGGAAAGCATTTTTTTGAACTGCAAATAGGAATAAAAGACGTACCAAATGACTTTTTTGTGGATGCAGTAGTAGAGTTGGCAAAACTATCGCTTCCAGCAAGATCGCGGCTAATGCGGATTTTTAATAACCTAAATAATGCCCAAAGGTTCATGTTAGATGAAAGCATATTTGGTGACTTACTGTCTGATTATTCAGGGGTAAAAGTAGCAAAAGAAGGACCAATTTGGAAGAAAAAACTCATTTGAACTAAAAATCGCTAAGCCAAGTTTCAAATTTTAGAGCTCATTATGAAAGAAATTATAGTAGTGATTTATATCGTTTAGATGTAGCAATACTGGGAGATACCGAGCCACACACAAAGAACTATAATGGCGTATATGAGAGAAACCATCTTTGGTACAATTTCAAAGCATTATATCCTATCCCACAGCACTTACTTCCACCAATTAAGTTTGCTAAAGCACAGGTGGTATTATCAGATAGTTGGAAGTTGGGAGAAATAAACGCTTGTTTTCCGGTTACGAGTGTAGAAGAAGAAGGAGGTGGGTTGTATTTAAGTGATAACAAACTATCTGAACAAAC
>NZ_JACVWV010000129.1 GCF_014534705.1 Wolbachia endosymbiont of Pentalonia nigronervosa
AAATATTCTTCAGTGTACATTTTCTATCCATTTACTTTTGACTATTTTCTTTGGCTTTTTGCTCTCAGTCTTTTCACTCAAACTAACCCATTTACTCTCTTGCCAACGATCAATCCCAAGGGCTATAGATGCTGCTCTGGCATAAATTCGGCAATCAAGTGCTTCATTACGGTCTCTTATTTTCTGCCACTCCTGCTTGGTGTAACCTTTCACTACTTTGGTAATTAATTGTTCCGCAGTCAGTTGTTTAAAATACTCAGGCGCATACTCTGGAAAATGGCAATATCCTGCTGGAGCTTTTTCGCCTTCTCGTAACACATTGAGTAGTTGAAATAACTCCGACTTTAATATTGATACTCCAACTGGCCAGAGTTTCATGCCTCTGTAGAGCTTTTTACCTGCCACTGTCACATCAACTCTACTTGGGCTATTAAGCGGTACTAGGGCTTTGTTCACTCCCTTTACTGCCATTACTTTACCAGAGCTCTGCTGGCTTCTCACCCAATTGTATACTTCCTGCGTTGCGTATCCTGCATCTACTGCCATCATGCTAATTGTATATTCAAGACCATCTGAACCAAGAAAATGATGATTCAGTAACTCTGAAAGTTTGTTCCATACAAATTCTTTTCCAGGGTCTCCTTCAAATACCTGATAATCTATTGACCAACTTTCACGATTTCTTCCCCAAGCTACAACCTCTACTTCTATTCTGTCTTTTTGTACATCAACACCTGCAGTAAGGACTACTTCTCCTTTTGGTACTGTTCCAATAAGATATGACTCTCTTCTCTCAAATAAGTGCCTCCAGTCTGGTACTTCTCCTTTATCAACCCAAGTCTCTCCTAAAGTAGTATTTATCCAGACCTTCAGTAATTGCTCATTTTCTTTTGCATGCTGAAAATCTTCTACTGCTTGACTCCAACTATACCAACCAACTGGACTGTAAAGACTTGAAATATGAAATCCTGCTATCTTTCCACCTTTTGTTTCGTTCGTTACTCTCCATTCTCCACGTGAAAGCATCTCGGTTTTTTGATGATTTTTTATTTTACCGTTACACTCTATACACACATAGTGCGCTGTTCTTGGGTCTTTATCTTCCCACTTAACTTGCGTCCATTTTAAAACTTGATAATGGTTACAGTGTGGATATGGTACAAAGAAATAACGTTTGTCAGAGCTTTCAAATTCCTTTTCAATTCTGCTGATTCCATGCACTGTTGGAGTTGAGACCAAAAATATCTTTCGCCGCGTAAATGTATTAGTTCGGGCTATGCTGAGCAAAACTGGATCTCCTTCACCACCTGAATCTCCTGGATACGCATCAATTTCATCGAGAAAGAGGTATTTTACTGGCATAGAACGAAGGCCTACGCTGCTGTTCGCCCCAGTTATTACCACAATCCCACCGGGAAACTCTTTACTCTGTACCGTATTGCCTGAATCTCTTGATCTTGGGTCTTTTACTTTATCTTTTAAACATGGTGTGCTATCAATAAGTGGGGCAAATCTTCCTTTAGACCAGCGTTTTCCCATCTCTACAGTTGGCTGTACCACTAACATTGGACCTGGAGTCTGGTCAATAATATAGCCTATCCAGTTGTTCCCTGCTTCTGTTCCTCCAATCTGTGCTCCTTTCATAAAGATTACTTTTTCAATTGGTGATGAAGGTGATAAAGAGTCCATTATTTCCTTTAAATAAGGAGTTCTCTCTGTTCTCCATTTTCCTGGTTCTGATGATGCTGTTTGCGAGAGAACTCTATACTCATCTGCCCATTCTGACACCTTTAATAATGGATCTGGCTTTAATCCTGCATAAAAGGCTGTTGCGTATATCATAATGCTATTGATTGTTCATTGCTTGCTCTGGACAAAACAGGTTCTTCTATCTTGTGGTCTACAAAATCTTCCTCCTCCTCACTTTGTATTTCAACATTACTTGATGTAGTTTGACTCTCTCTTTCACTTTCTAACTCAATTGACATTTTCTTTTGCAATTCTTCTTCTATGTACTTTTGCGTCAAATTGTTCATTACTATTGCTACGATAAGTGCAAATACTCCTACCACTATTG
>NZ_JACVWV010000130.1 GCF_014534705.1 Wolbachia endosymbiont of Pentalonia nigronervosa
TCATAGAGTTTTAAAAGTACATTTGAAAGCCATGGTTCTCCTCTAATTTGCCCAGGTCTCAGCGGTTTATAGATATGAAGTACATCACTTGCTGGTACTCTAACAGATTCTCCAAATGATCCTTCTCCTGGATGCTCTCTGAATAGGTAATATGCTTCTTTTTGCCCAAGTCGGTTAAATTCAATACCACTACGAATAACATTACCATTTGCAAGTGTTTGATTGCTCTTATTATCTAAATGCTCTGATTCCAGTACTTGTAGCTGCAATGGTACAGAAAATCCATCTTCAGGTTTACGATTCCTCAACCGTACAAAACACTCTCCACCTTCAATCATACTCCTACATACAAGGGATTGCAGTCCATAAAAATCACTTGCTCCACAGCTATCTGCTTCATCTGTCCACTTGAGCCACAATTCTTGAACTTTTTTTCTAAACTCTGGATCTTTAGCCTTTGATTGCGGCTTGATTCCCGTGCCAACACAATTTGCAACTATAGTGTCGATTATATTTGCTGCATATGGATTTTTTCTTACCATGTCACGAGAGCGACTGCGTAAGGTTTCAATGCTATGAGCAAGTAAACTATTTATTCCACTCCTTTCTGGCTGCCAGTACATTACCCTTCTTCCTGAACCTGATGCATCCCATGCTGAACTTTTAATCTTTGGTTTTTTGAATAATTGTTTGAATGATTTTAAGAGCATTACTTTCCTTTATCTGAAATTTTTGATAACTCAGCTTCTAACTCTTCTATAGTTGGCAGAGCTGTTTTAATATTTTCTGGCAGGTTTTCAGTTATTCGGTATTCAGCAAGGCCTATTGGTTTATTTATATCACGTAATGCGTACTCGGCTACAACACCAACTTTAGAGTGGCAGAGAATAAGACCAATTGATGGATTGTCGCCTGGATGCCTTAATAAATCATCAACTGCTGAAAGGTAAAAATTCATCTTTCCAGCGTATTCTGGCTTGAATTTCCCTGCTTTTAATTCAATTACAATGTAGCAACGAAGCTTAACGTGATAAAAGAGCAAATCTAAATAGAAATCTCTTTCTCCAACCTGTAAATGGTACTGCCTTCCTAAAAATGCAAACCCTTCTCCAAGCTCTAAAAGGAAACGTTCTATGTGAACTACCAGAGCTTTTTCTATTTCCCTTTCATGCGCTTTTTTACCAAGACTCAAAAAATCAAATACATAAGGATTTTTGAGCGTTTGCTGTGCTAAATCTGATTGAGGTGATGTAAGCTTATTTTTGAAGTTTGTTATTGCTTTACCCTCGCGTTTATACAAATTTGTTTCAATCTGCATAGATAAGATATTGCGAGACCAGCCATGTTCACGTGACTTTTTAGCATACCAAAATCTTTCTTCTTTATTTTCTATTTCGTACATTATTACAATATTGTGACCCCAAGGTAATTGGTCAACAGCTTGTTGACGAATTTCGTTTTCGCTATATCCTTCTGCAAACCTTCTCATATACTTTAGATTTTGTATGCTAAATCCCTTCATATCAGGAAATGCACTTCTCAAATCTTTACTCAATTGATCAATAATTTTTGCACCCCAACCATGTTCCTTTTGGCGTTTTAAGATCTCTGTACCAATATGGTGGTAAAGTAAAATAAGTTTGCTATTTACTGCAAGCGCTGCTTTATAACGATTGGTAGCAATATGTTCTTTCAAATGCTCTAAAAATTCCGTGTACTCTTTTGCTATAATTTTTGCCATTGGTTATCCTTTAAATAGTTTTTACTATTATACAATCCCTTTACTCGTCGAAAACACTATCTTTCGTTTAGGCTTCACACCTACAATTTTCAACTCAGACTTAATTTGTTGCCTTAAGCTCAAAAGATCATTTATCTGCACCTCTGCATATCTCACCACATGGTCACCATAAGCAATTGATACCACTCTCCTGCCGTTTTGCAGTTTCTGAATTGCTTGCTCAACTTGAGCTAAATATTCTTCAGTGTACATTTTCTATCCATTTACTTTTGACTATTTTCTTTGGCTTTTTGCTCTCAGTCTTTT
>NZ_JACVWV010000131.1 GCF_014534705.1 Wolbachia endosymbiont of Pentalonia nigronervosa
ATGGAATTTCTGTATCAGAGTTATCGATACGTGAACCTAAAGTAAGAGATTTACTTGCTATAGAACGTATAGAAGGAGAAGCTTTGAAAGAAGTGGCTTTAATTGCTAACTTAACATCTGTACCAAAAGAAGTAGTTGAAGATCTATGTATTAAAGATTACGTGGAAATACAAAAGGTACTAAAAGATTTTTTGTCGCCGCTGGAACAGAAAATTTGAAGTATAATGTGCTGCTGCTCAGTTCTGTTTCAGGTAGTGGAATTGAGCAGATTACTAATATGGATGTAAATGAATTTTTATCGTGGCTGGAAATAAGTAAAGGAGTAGCAAAAAAATGTCAATACTTTCAATAAAAATAGGTGCAACGTTAGATGGCAATTTTAATGATGCAATGACAGGTAGTGCAGCAAAGCTTTCTCAGCTTGGTAATAGTATAAGGCAGCTTGACTCATCAATGAAGTCAGTATCAAAATTTAAGCAGTTAGGTCACGATGTTTTTAATGCCAAGAAATCCTGGAAAGAATCTGAGGATCAAGTAAAATCTTTAGCTCAACAGATAAAAGCAGTAGAGAAACCTAGCAAAACTTTAAAAGCAGAATTTGATAAGGCTAAAGCTTCAGCAGTAAAAGCAAAAGAAGCATATTTAAAAAAGAGAGATGCTTTGCATGCTTTAAATGAGGAAGTCAGGAAAAGTGGAAAAGGTATTAGATCTCTAGTAATGGATCAAACTAAACTTGGTTCATCTATTGAAATGCTGAAAGGAAAATACAGTAAACTTGGATCTGTAATACGTGACCAGCAAAGTATTTTAGCAAAAAAGCATATTATAGATCACAAGTAATGGAGACCATAGGTCTAGGACTAACACTTGCAGCACCAATTAAAATTGCCATTGATTTTGAGAGTGCTATGGCTGATGTTAAGAAGGTAGTAAAGTTTGAGAGTGATGATGAAATTAATAAATTTAGTGAGAATCTAAAAAAATTATCCCATGAAATACCACTATCGGCTGCAGAGTTAGCAAAAATAGCTGCAAGTGGTGGCCAGCTTGGTATTGCAAAAGAAAAACTTTTCTCATTTACAAAAATAGTAGCTAAAATGTCCACGGCATTTGATATGTCAGCCAAAGAAGCAGGTGATTCTATAGCTAAACTCTCTAACATTTATGGAATTGCAGTGGAAGAGATGGAAGGAGTAGGTAACGTTATAAATCACCTTTCAGATAATACTGCTGCTAAGGCAAAAGATATGGTAGAAGCATTGGCTAGAGTGGGTGGTAATGCAAAACAATTTGGCTTGGATATTAATCAGACGAGTAGTTTAGCAAATGCTTTCATTAGCTTAGGTAAACAACCTGAAAAAGCAGCAACTGCTATAAATGCTCTGCTTTCTAAACTTCAAACTGCTGAAGGACAAGGAAAGGAGTTTAAAGCAGCATTGGAATCGATAGGCATAACCGCAGAGGAAATGTCACAAAAAGTTGCTCAAAACGGGGAAAACGCTCTACTTTATTTTTTTGAAACTTTAGAAAAAGTAGATAAACAGGAACGTTCTCAAATTCTTCTCAACCTCTTTGACCAAGAATATCAAGATGATATAGCACTCCTAGTTGGAAGCCTAAAAGAATATAAAAAAGCCATAGCTCTTTTAGCTGATGAAAAAGATCGTGACAAATCCATGCAAAAAGAATTTGACAATCGCGCAAGTACTACGGCAAATAACTTACAGCTACTTAAAAATACAATAGCAGAAGTAGGAATGAACTTAGGCTCAGTAATGTTACCGCCCTTAAAGTTGATAAGTAACTTTTTAAGGTATATAACCACAGGTGTAGCTTGGATTGCAGAAAAGTGTCCAATTCTTAGTGGAGGAATCATGGGCATAATTTCAGTTTTGATTCTTGCTAAGATTGCAGCAGTGAGTTTTGGTTACGGATTAGCTTTGGCTCGAGGTGGGGCTTTAGCTTTAAAGGCTATTTTATATGGACCACTTGGGTCAACTTTAGTATCACTATCAGCACGTCTGATTCC
>NZ_JACVWV010000132.1 GCF_014534705.1 Wolbachia endosymbiont of Pentalonia nigronervosa
CGTTCCAATAGAAAAACACCAAGAGAATACGATAAAGAGCTTTATAAAGAGAGAAATCTCATCGAAAGAATGTTCAATAAACTCAAGAATTTTCGTAGGGTTGCTACTCGTTATGATAAATTAGCTATTTCTTTCTTATCTTTTGTCCATATTGCTTCTATATATCTTTGGTTAAAATAAATGTCGACACTACCTACATAGATTACGTCTGTTTAAACGTAAATATAATCAAGCAGCTTTGCTTGCAAAAGAGTTGGGCAAGTTATCCGATCTATTTTATGCACCTTTTTCAATAAAACGACTTAGCAATACCAAACCTCAATCCGGGCTTTCACTGAAACAACGTGAAAAAAATTTAAGAAAAGCTTTCAGCGTATACAATAAGGAGATTATTAAAGATAAAATTGTTATGCTAGTTGATGACGTGGTAACAACTGGAGCAACCGTTAGGTCTTGTGCTCAAGCAATTTTAGATTGTGGTGCAAGAGAAGTAAGAGTATTATCACTTGCTAGAACAGTGACTGACTGTCTGAAATTAAAAACTACTGAATAAAATTTCTTACCTGTTATAATAAAATTTTTCTAGATCTTTATTATAGTGAAGAAAGTTTCAATTTTAGGGTCAACAGGGAGTATTGGCAGAAAGGCTGTAGATCTACTGTTGCAGAGAAAAGAAGAATTTCAAGTTGAGGCACTGAGTGCACATTCGAATTTTGCGTTACTGGCAAATCAAGCAAAGCTGCTAAATGTCAAGTATGTTGCCATTTCTGATGAGAGATTTTATAAGGATTTAAAAGAAAATTTATCCGGTACGAGGACTAAAATAGAAGTTGATATTGCTTCTATTCCAGTTGATCTTTCGATAGTTGCAATAATTGGTATTGCAGGACTTGCACCAGTGATGCGAACAATAGAGAGTGGCACTAAAGTTATTGCATTAGCAAACAAAGAAAGTATTGTCTGTGGTGGCAAATTGTTAATTAAAAGAGCTAAAGAAAATAATGTGCAGATCATTCCTGTTGATTCTGAGCATAATGCAATTTTTCAAGTTTTACAGAATAATCAAAAGTACGTAGAAAAAATTATACTTACTGCTTCTGGTGGACCGTTTTTTAATTACAGCCTTGAACAATTAAAAAATGTTACGGTAGATAAAGCTCTTATCCATCCAACTTGGAGCATGGGTAAGAAAATCTCAGTTGATAGTGCAACAATGATGAATAAAGCATTAGAAATAATAGAGGCACACAACTTATTTGATGTCAGTCCAGATAAAATTAAAGCAGTTGTGCATCCCGAGTCAATAGTACATGGTATTGTAGTTTATCAAGATGGGTTTAATTTTGCTGTACTTGCAGAACCTGATATGGCGATACCAATTTCCTATGCTATGTCTTGGCCGGAGAGATCAGCTTTGAATTATCAACTGGATTTAACAAAACACAAAAAATTGACCTTTCAAGAGGTAGATAATAAATGTTTTCCGGCAATAAATCTTAGTATGGAAGTATTGAACTCTTCTTCAGCAACTGAAAATAGCATTATCTTTAATGCTGCAAATGAAGTGGCAGTAAACGCATTTTTGAATTCACAAATAGGCTTTTTAGAGATAGTAAAAGTAGTACAGCTAACGCTGGAAAATTTTACAGCAAATGACAATATTAATGTTAATTCATTATCTGATATAATAAGTATTGACCATAAAGGCCGTACTGTTGCAAAAGAAGTCATTGAAGGTATATATGCAATCGATAGTTAGTGATTATGTCCGTCAACACGACCGAGATCATTTCATTTGTTCTTTATTTGTCCCGCGGTCTGTAAGAAGATGTCTTGAAATCATTTAAGTAGCTAATTTATTAAGCATAACGGTAATCATATTAAAGAAAATATTGGTTTTTGAGGTAAGAGGAGAATGTTCGTAATCTTTGCTCATGCGCCTAAAATTGGAGAGCCAAGCAAAGGTTCTTTCAACTATCCAACGTTTTGGAATAACCTGAAATCCTTCAGCTTCGGGA
>NZ_JACVWV010000133.1 GCF_014534705.1 Wolbachia endosymbiont of Pentalonia nigronervosa
CGTTCCAATAGAAAAACACCAAGAGAATACGATAAAGAGCTTTATAAAGAGAGAAATCTCATCGAAAGAATGTTCAATAAACTCAAGAATTTTCGTAGGGTTGCTACTCGTTATGATAAATTAGCTATTTCTTTCTTATCTTTTGTCCATATTGCTTCTATATATCTTTGGTTAAAATAAATGTCGACACTACCTAATAAATGACAGCTTGTTGAGAGCTCATTTATGGGCAGTTGATCGCAATATTACCAAGACTTACATAGATGATGTAATTGAAAGCGTAAACTCTTACTTAGCAGGTTTAAAAGCACAAGGAGCAATTATCAGTGGAAAATGTTATGTAACTTCGGACCCAGCAAACATTGCAAGTGGCAAAGTATTTTTTGACTTTGAATTTACTCCACCATACCCTGCTGAGCAGATAACTTTTCGCTCTCACTTACTAAATAATGAAATTTTATAAAGAGGAAGAAAGTGTTACCTCAGATACTGAGAAACTTTAACGTATTTGTCGATGGTAGAGGCTATGCTGGGAAAATCGACGAAATAACCTTGCCAAAACTTACCATTAAAACTGAGGAATATCGTGCTGGTGGTATGGACATTCCAATTAGCATAGATATGGGAATGGAGAAATTAGAGGCTGAGTTTACCTTCGCTGAATACGATACAGAACTTTTTAGGTTATTTGGCTTGATAAATGGGAACTCGGTATCCTTAACTCTTCGTGGAGGAATACAAGGTAGTGGTAGCAATGAAGTTGAAGCCATTATTATAAATCTCAGGGGAATATTCAGAGAATTTGATTTTGGTAGCTGGAAACCTGCAGAAAAAGCCACACTCAAATGTACGGTAGCTGCTCACTATTATAAACTTACTATAGGTGGAAATGAGTTAATAGAGATCGATGCTGAAAATATGATGCGGAAAATTAACGGTGTTGATCAGATGTCTTTGCTGCAAACGGCTTTAGGAATTTGACAAAAAATGTAAGGCTTTTTTATTGAAAAGTTGCTAATAATGCTGTATAATTATTAATGGTTTTTAGGAGTTTTTGCTATGGCTTTATCTAAGTTTCTTGATGTTAAAAACGACATAGCCTTCAAACGAATCTTTGGTACTGAAAAGAATAAAGATATTTTAATTCATTTCTTAAATGATATCCTAGGGTTTACTGGCGTCAATGAAATAAAAGAGATAGAGTTTTTGAGTACTATCCAAGATCCTGATATTGCTGCTAAAAAACAAAGTATTGTCGATGTTCTCTGTAGAGATGAAAATGGGGTGCAAATAATTGTCGAAATGCAGGTGGCTAAAACCAAAGGCTTTGAAAAACGTGCCCAATACTATGCAGCTAAAGCTTATTCAAGGCAGGCTGATAAAGGTGATCAATACCATGACCTTAAAGAAATTATCTTTATTGCTATAGCAGATTGTATTCTGTTTCCGTGTAAGTCTGTGTATAAATCAAAACATACTATTCGGGATGAAGATACTAACGAGCACGATCTAAAAGATTTTTACTTTATATTTATTGAATTGCCAAAATTTCCAAAAACCAAAGAGGAGCAGCTTTCAGGTATAGTTGAAAAATGGATATACTTCTTCAAGTATGTAGATGAAACTAGTGAAGAGGACCTAGAAAGAATAATAGGAAGTGATTTGATAATAAAGAGAGCATATGAAGAGCTAAATAGGTTTAACTGGTCAGAAAAAGAATTTATAGCGTACGAGCAAGAGGTCAAGCGTATTCTTGATGAACAGGCTGTCCTCGCTCAAAAACTTGATGATGCCAGAGAGGAAGGAAAGATTGAAGGAAAGATTGAAGGAAAGATTGAAGTTGCAAAAGCGATGCTAGCTAATAATGTTGATGTTAACACTATTGTCAAGTGTACAGGTCTTTCCGTTGATGAAGTTCAGGAATTAATATAGACAGCTTATTGTAAGGCCATTATTACTTCAAAAAAAACACAAATTCAAGTAAAAAAATTAATCATGT
>NZ_JACVWV010000134.1 GCF_014534705.1 Wolbachia endosymbiont of Pentalonia nigronervosa
AACCTATCCCATGTGTGACTTTGCTTCTCTACAACGCTCTAAACAAGAAAATTTTTAAAAAATACGAAGAGAAATCTTCCAAGCTAAGTTTCACGTTTTGCAGAAGGTCTAATGTTGTTGGTTAGTGTATATGTTGATAAGTAAATTTCTGTTGTTGTGTACTAAAACTAATTAACATATACACTAATTATAATCTGTAGATATAAAATAGGAGCATTTTCTATGGTAGACTCAATTACTATTCGTGCCTCAAATCCGGCTTTTAAAGCCAACTCCTTTGTTCCAGGATCATTTCCTGATTCTAAGCTTTACAAATAGCTAGTTCTGCTTTTGCTATGCTGGCATTAATACTTTGAATAATTCTATCAATACTATTACTAACTTCAACATTAAGTATCTTTTTTTCCAAACATTGTGCACTCTATATTCCACACTATTCCAGAATTATCCCGAAGTGGCGGAGAATGTACTTTATATTCACGATCATTAATAATAAAAATATCTCCCACAATTGGTTGTAATATATCAAAAACACTTACCTCAAGAAAAAGCATTTCTCCGATAAATTTTCCATCGCCAACTTCATGAAGCTTATCCGGCTGTGTTTTCAGCACACGTACGAAATGCGATTGCCCTTTATTTTTAGATTGGTATAATACTTCTTGTCCAAGGTGTAGAAAACAGTCTGCAAATAACTTCCTCACGCTCATGCTGCAGTAACTTTGATTAATAGCCTCTTTTAAACTACTAAACTTCCAGCCAACCTTCTAGCCCTATAGTTCTTGATATGATTTGGATCAAAGGCCTTTTTTGAACTTAAAACACCAAAAACTATATGAAGTAACTTACGCATTGCAGCTCCCACAATTGCCATGTTGTGCTTGCCTTTTTCTTTCAACTTTTCACAAAAAGCTATAACAATAGGATTGTGATTCTTAGCTACTATAGCAGGAAAGTATATTGCCTTACATAATGTTCGTGAACCGGATTTACTTAATCTGGGTTTGGCATACACAGATGAACCTGACGTTATATTTTGTGGTATAGTTCCAGCATATGCTGCCAATTGCCTTGCATTGATAAAAGCCTTTATATCAGGAACTTCAGCTAAAATAGCTATTGCTGAATTCTCTCCTATTCCTGGAATAGTCAATAGGAGTTGAAAATCTTCCCACAATTCTTTGTGTTGTTTTAATAGTTCACGTATGGAGTTTTTTATTGTTTCTATTGATTGTTCTATATCCATTGCAAGGTTTTTCCAAGCATTTACAACTTCTTCAGGTAGTCTCTCTTTTTTTTCTAAGTGGTTATTTGCTAATGTCAATTCATCTTTTAATGCAGCTGAACAACGATAAAAATGTTTTAATTTTTTCTTTTCAGGAGAAGGTGGTGTCCAACGAGAAGGTTCCTGTCTTTGACAATAGTCTGCAATAATCTCTGCATCAGTCTGATCATTCTTTTGTCGTACAAGCTTACTCCTTGCATAAGACTTTATGCAATAAGGATTTATTACACTAATAAAATGTCCAGTATTATGTAGAAATTCAGCTAAAGCTTCACTATAACAACCAGTAGCTTCCATACAAGCCTTTACTTGCTCTACATTATGTTTTTGTAGAAAGCTCAGTAGACCTTGAAACCCAGAATCATCATTTTTAAAATTCCTTTTTCTACTTTCACGCTTTCCTTTTTTACTTATGAATGAGAGAGAAACATCAAAGCGTTCTTTTGAAACATCTATACCT
Organism: Wolbachia endosymbiont of Pentalonia nigronervosa; assembly: GCF_014534705.1. Lineage (GTDB taxonomy): Bacteria > Pseudomonadota > Alphaproteobacteria > Rickettsiales > Anaplasmataceae > Wolbachia. The sequence goes on from NZ_JACVWV010000134.1 coordinate 1,746, forward strand.
AAAAAGTTGTTGATCATATATAACTCCATGTATTACTATTAAAAAAGTAAAGCTAACCTTGTGAATACAGAATTAGAACCATTTAAGTCTTTCTACGATACCGTCCAGCCTTTACTTTTGAGGAGGAAGCTCTTGTCTGATGCACAGATTTAATATCTAAGGACGTTTTCAAAGTTCTTTCCTCCTCCACCTAATACTTAAGCTTAAAATATTAGATGTTTTTTTCAAGATACAAGGGCGTTT
>NZ_JACVWV010000135.1 GCF_014534705.1 Wolbachia endosymbiont of Pentalonia nigronervosa
GAACAATAACACTAAACAACCCAATAACAGTTGATGGAATTTCTGTATCAGATCTTACCGTTAGACGTCCAAAAGTAAGAGACTATCTGATAATTGAGCGCCTTGATGGTAGTGATTTAAGTAAAGAAGTGATTTTGACAGCAAACCTAACATCGATAGCAAAAGAAGCCATTGAAGAATTAGACATAGCCGACTATGTGAAAGTGCAAGAAGTATTAAAAGATTTTTTTTCACCAATTATCCAAAAGACTTAAGGTCAGAAGTAATAGAGCTCAGTTCTCTTATAGGTGGGGGAATTGAGCCATTACTAAAAATGGAAATCAATGAATTTGTTTTGTGGGTTAAAGCAGCAAGGGAGTGTAAATGTCAACATTATCAATAAAAATAGGTGCTGTATTAGATGGTAGCTTTAATACTGTAATAAAAGGAAGTAGCAGTCAGCTTACTCGTCTTGGTGAAAATATCAGGCAGCTTGATTCATCTTTAAAATCAGTATCTAAATTTAAACAATTGGGTTCTGATGTATTTGCTGCCAAGAAATCCTGGAAAGGTTTTGAGGATCAGGTAAAATCCTTAGCTCAACAGATAAAAGCAGTGGAAAAACCAAGCAAAACTTTAAAAGCTGAATTTGATAAGGCTAAATCTTCAGCAACAAAAGCAAAAGATGCATATTTAAAAAAAAGAGATACTTTATACTCACTCAATGAAGAAATCAGAAAAAGTGGAAAAAATATTAAGTCCTTGGTAAGTGATCAATATAAACTTGGCTCGTCCATTGAAGTATTAAAGGGTAAATATAGTAAACTAGGCTCTGTAATACAGAAACAGCAAAGTATGCTAGCAAAAAAAGCACATTACAAGTCACAAGTAATGGAAACTATAGGGCTTGGACTCTCACTTGCAGCTCCAATTAAGGTTGCTATTGATTTTGAGAGTGCCATGGCTGATGTTAAGAAGGTAGTAGAATTTAATAATAATGGTGAGGTTTCTGAGTTTGCTGAAAAGCTAAAAGAGATGTCACGCACTATACCACTATCAACTGCAGAACTAGCAAGAATAGCCGCAAGTGGTGGCCAACTTGGTATTCAAAAAGATAAGCTAATAGTATTTACTACAACTGTAGCTAAAATGGCCACCGCATTTGACATATCTGCAGAAGAAGCTGGTGATTCTATGGCTAAACTCGCTAACATTTATGGAATTGAAGTAGAGAAGATGGAAAGAGTAGGTGACATTATAAATCACCTTTCAGATCATACTGCTGCTAAGGCAAAAGATATGGTGGAGGCATTGGCTAGAGTGGGTGGTAACGCAAAACAATTTGGTTTGGATATTAACCAGACGAGTAGTTTAGTAAATGCATTCATTAGTTTAGGTAAACAACCTGAAAAAGCAGCAACTGCTATAAATGCTCTGCTTTCTAAACTTCAAACTGCTGAAGGACAAGGAAAAGAGTTTAAAGCAACATTAGAATCCATAGGCATAACTGCAGAGGAAATATCACAAAAAGTTGCTCAAAACGGACAAAACGCTCTACTTTATTTTTTTGAAACTTTAGAAAAAGTAGATAAACAGGAACGTTCTCAAATTCTTCTCAACCTATTCAACCAAGAATATCAAGATGATATAGCACTCCTAGTTGGAAGTTTGAAAGAATATAAAAAAGCAATAGGTTTTGTGGCTGATGAAAAAAACTATGAAAAATCCATGCAAAAAGAATTTGAAAATCGTGCAGACACTACAGCTAATAAATTAAGACTCCTGCGAAATGCAATAGCTGAAGTTGGTATGAACTTAGGTTCAGTGATGTTGCCTACTTTAAAGTCCATAGCTGAGTTCTTGCAGGAAAAAACTAGATATGTAGCAGAGTTTGCAGAAAAATATCCAACTTTAACCACAGCAATCATGGGTACTGTAACAGCCTTGATAAGTTTAAAAATCGCAGCAGTAGGACTAGGTTATGGGTTTACATTATTAGGAAGTAC
>NZ_JACVWV010000136.1 GCF_014534705.1 Wolbachia endosymbiont of Pentalonia nigronervosa
GTTCCAATAGAAAAACACCAAGAGAATACGATAAAGAGCTTTATAAAGAGAGAAATCTCATCGAAAGAATGTTCAATAAACTCAAGAATTTTCGTAGGGTTGCTACTCGTTATGATAAATTAGCTATTTCTTTCTTATCTTTTGTCCATATTGCTTCTATATATCTTTGGTTAAAATAAATGTCGACACTACCTAGATGGCAATTTTAATGATGCAATGACAGGTAGTGCAGCAAAGCTTTCTCAGCTTGGTAATAGTATAAGGCAGCTTGACTCATCAATGAAGTCAGTATCAAAATTTAAGCAGTTAGGTCACGATGTTTTTAATGCCAAGAAATCCTGGAAAGAATCTGAAGATCAGGTAAAATCCTTAGTTAAACAAATACAAGCAGTAGAGAAACCAAGCAAAACTTTAAAAGCAGAATTTGATAAGGCTAAAGCTTCAGCAGTAAAAGCAAAAGAAGCATATTTAAAAAAGAGAGATGCTTTGCATGCTTTAAATGAGGAAGTCAGGAAAAGTGGAAAAGGTATTAGATCTCTAGTAATGGATCAAACTAAACTTGGTTCATCTATTGAAATGCTGAAAGGAAAATACAGTAAACTTGGATCTGTAATACGTGACCAGCAAAGTATTTTAGCAAAAAAAGCATATTATAGATCACAAGTAATGGAGACCATAGGTCTAGGACTAACACTTGCAGCACCAATTAAAATTGCCATTGATTTTGAGAGTGCTATGGCTGATGTTAAGAAGGTAGTAAAGTTTGAGAGTGATGATGAAATTAATAAATTTAGTGAGAATCTAAAAAAATTATCCCATGAAATACCACTATCGGCTGCAGAGTTAGCAAAAATAGCTGCAAGTGGTGGCCAGCTTGGTATTGCAAAAGAAAAACTTTTCTCATTTACAAAAATAGTAGCTAAAATGTCCACGGCATTTGATATGTCAGCCAAAGAAGCAGGTGATTCTATAGCTAAACTCTCTAACATTTATGGAATTGCAGTGGAAGAGATGGAAGGAGTAGGTAACGTTATAAATCACCTTTCAGATAATACTGCTGCTAAGGCAAAAGATATGGTAGAAGCATTGGCTAGAGTGGGTGGTAATACAAAACAATTTGGCTTGGATATTAATCAGACGAGTAGTTTAGCAAATGCTTTCATTAGCTTAGGTAAACAACCTGAAAAAGCAGCAACTGCTATAAATGCTCTGCTTTCTAAACTTCAAACTGCTGAAGGACAAGGAAAGGAGTTTAAAGCAGCATTGGAATCGATAGGCATAACCGCAGAGGAAATGTCACAAAAAGTTGCTCAAAACGGGCAAAACGCTCTACTTTATTTTTTTGAAACTTTAGAAAAAGTAGATAAACAGGAACGTTCTCAAATTCTTCTCAACCTCTTTGACCAAGAATATCAAGATGATATAGCACTCCTAGTTGGAAGCCTAAAAGAATATAAAAAAGCCATAGCTCTTTTAGCTGATGAAAAAGATCGTGACAAATCCATGCAAAAAGAATTCAATAATCGCGCAAGTACTACGGCAAATAACTTACAGCTACTTAAAAATACAATAGCAGAAGTAGGAATGAACCTAGGCTCAGTAATGTTACCGCCCTTAAAGTTGATAAGTAACTTTTTAAGGTATGTAACCACAGGTATAGCTTGGATTGCAGAAAAGTGTCCAATTCTTAGTGGAGGAATCATGGGCATAATTTCAGTTTTGATTCTTGCTAAGATTGCAGCAGTGAGTTTTGGTTACGGATTAGCTTTGGCTCGAGGTGGGGCTTTAGCTTTAAAGGCTATTTTATATGGACCACTTGGGTCAACTTTAGTATCACTATCAGCACGTCTGATTCC
>NZ_JACVWV010000137.1 GCF_014534705.1 Wolbachia endosymbiont of Pentalonia nigronervosa
GCGGTGCATCTGCCTTAAGAAGTTTATATACTTCAGGTATAATGATGATGAAAAATAATGAACAGCACAAATTGATATTTGAACTAAGGAATGGCGAATCTATTCCAGCTATGCAGATTAGCAAGGTAAATAGCCAGTGGCGCAGCGTTGGTGTTACTTCTTAAGACTGAGAGTAAAAGGGTTGAGTCTGTAGCCGTATCCCTTAATACCTATTCCCGACCATGGTAGAGTTTGAATAATATCATCTCTTTTAACATTTATGCCTAAGGTTTTAGCTAATTTCTCTGCCATGGTTTTTTGCATTCTATTAATTGGTTTACGAATTTGTTGCTCTGTATCAGAAATGTTTCCTAAATAATCTGCAATTTGTCCAACACTCAATGTTTTGTGCTGTTCTGGAAGAATTCCTGCCTTAAAATCATTCCAGAATTTTTCAAGGAGAATAAAAAAGATATTAACTCTTAACTTAGATTGCTTATTGACAACCTCTATGTTATTAATACAAATGGTGTCGTTTTTAATTTGTAATTGTAGTATCTTTTCTCGAGCTACTAATTTAGTTTGTCGCAGTGGAACATAAGGAAATGCTTGAAGAGAAACGTTAGGTAACAATTTTGGTACTCCTTTTTCACTTACCTCATCTAGCACTTCTTTTAAAGTCCTACGTTCACAAATCAAGTCAGCCATGGGAATAGTATACAGGTTTAATAGTAGCTTAAGATCTGCTTTTCCAAGAGTTATGAGAGCAGTAGCATTAGTCCTTAATCTATCTATAGTTAAATATGATTTATCAGTACATAAAGCTGGTATGATAACGTTTACTATTTTACCTTTAAAGCTTACATAATATATTCCTTCTGTTGCCTTTTCCCACATGAGTTCAATCAACAGCTTCTCAAACCACTTTACTATTCTTTCTGTATTTAGTTTGATTGAAAGCACAAGATAACGTTGCTTTTGGTAAGTGTTAGGCAAAATATCACGGCCACAATCTTCACAAGCTAGATCATCACAATCTTCATTAAAATCATGAGAAATGATAATTTCATTTTTGCAATAAGGATTTTGTACATTTGGAAAATCAAGATCTAAATCATTGGCACAAGTAACAAAATAATACTTCTCAAGCTTAACAAAACCAAGCTGACCGAGATACTCTGCGGCCTTTATATAGTTCTCATCAGGATTTACCCATGACCTATTGACTAAAATAGTATCAATTATTTCTTTATCTTGAAAATGTTTTTGATAAGACGGTAATTCCATAGCTATCTCTAATTAAAGACTTAAAATCATCTCTTTCTTTTTTATTGAGAACATGTTCTGAGTAATCAACTTCTATATAATTTGCGTATTGTGTATCTGCCTGAAAGGATAAAGTAACTTTTTTACTTTTGAACAATACTTTCATATGCTGAATAAGAGAAACATCATGCAGTATACTACCAACAGAAGGCTCTATTTTCTGTAACCACTCTTCAATGTTATCAGTGTTTAATGTAAGATTAGTTTTAGATTTAGGTGGACCAAACTTCAGTTCAAATAGATGAATATCAGGCACATGTTGCTTTATGCAATCATTCAAGAAAGTACTCACTTGTGCTGCTGTATTTTGGTGACACATGTTAGTAAATGAGCACTCTTGTTGGAAATAACAACTTGCTATTCTATTTGCTATTTTTAATCCTTGATCAAAGTTTTGAATAGATAAGTTTACTTGATTAGCATTTAAAGCAAAGTCAATAATAATTCTACTAGGCTTGTAACCGTGTATTACTTTATTTGAACTTATTAACAAATCTTCATCTTTGCTAGCACGTCGTATAAATAAGTAAATACTATTTTGAT
>NZ_JACVWV010000138.1 GCF_014534705.1 Wolbachia endosymbiont of Pentalonia nigronervosa
TACACTAACTTGCGCTACTGTTAACCCATAAGTCCAGGCAGATATACCAATAAATAGCAATATTCCTCGAAGTATATGAATATTTAAATTATTAGTTTTTAAAATATCTTTACCGTAATAAAAAATTAATGGTAACAGAGTCAAAGCACTGAATAAAAACCTAAAAAAAGAGATTTCAAAGCTATGTAGTCTCATTCCAGTATATTTTGAAATTATGTCATTTAGTACACTACTAAGTAAACTTAGTATAAACCAAAAAACACCTATGAAATATGTTTGTAGCTTTAAGGTTGTAACAATTTTAATCATTTGTAAAAGTTAAGTTTGATCTGAAAGGCAATAAGTTAATTATGGTACCATTTTGAAAATCAATACTTGCCCCTTTAAGGACTTCGGTTGTCTTGTCAACTATTTTTAGGCAATGCCTAAATTTTTCTACTTCCCTTGCAAATGTTTCATTATCAAGAAAACTTAACATAGAACCTCATTAACCAAACTAAAAACATCTTAATTATCATGAGATTACAAGTCAATCACTTTTTGCATAACGCTTTAATATTCCGCTTACTTGTTGATCACTGTCAAGCCACCTAAAAACTATAGCTAACCAAGATAAGGTTTACCTGATTTTTGAAAAATAAAATCAATAGCAGCGTTAATATTTGGCGAAAAAATTGGCAGTATTTTTCTGATGGCGTGTTTTATGGCAAACCAAAATTTCTCAATTGGATTCAAATCCGGAGAATATGGCGGCAAAAACAGTACTTTACACCCTACATTTCCAATCAATTTTCTGATTTTTACGGACTTGTGAAAGCTTGCATTGTCAAGAATTATAGTTTGCCCAGGCTTTAATGTTGGCACTAAAATTTTTTCAACATATGCTTCAAAAAGCTCACTGTTGCAATATCCCTCAAATGCACATGGAGCGCCAACTTTTCCATCATTTAGGGCTCCAATAATACTAATTCTTTTTTTCTTAAATGCATGCTTTTCTGCAAATAATCTCTTGCCTTTAGGGGCCCATCCGTACGCATAAAACTCGTTGTCATCAATACCAGATTCGTCTATAAATACCAGATTTTCTTCCTTTATTTCAGCTACTTTTGCTGTGAATTCTTTACGCTTTTTTTCATCTCTCTCTTGATAAAGGAAGGTTTTTTTTATATGTGTAGCCAGCTTTTTTTAGATAATTATATGCTGTTTCTTTGCACATATTGCCAAATTTTTCAATTATTTTATCAGTCGTAACATCTTGATTATCTTGTAGAAATTTGAAAAAACTGCCCATATCTTTAATCTTGCTCCTATGACCTGTTTGATAACCAGATGCTGGCTTTATGCTTCCAGTTTCCTCCCTTCTTTTTCGCCATAAATATATTGTTTTTATACTGAGTTTAAATGTTTCACCAATTTTTTTCATAGACATTTTTTTCTCGTCAATAATCTTAAAAACACGTTCTCGCAAGTCCTCGCTGTATGGTTTGGGCATTTTTTACTCCATCTATTTATTCTTCAATCTACCATCTTACCATAAATTTTGTCTAGGTAAACCTTATCTTAGTTAGCTATAACAATTTTTCCTGCTTTCGTATGCGAAAATCATGCTCGATGTGATCTTGAAACTGACAACACTTTCTTCGATCGGTTTTTATGGTCGTTGTTTTCTTTTTGCCAGAGTAACTTTTTTTACGTTTTTTGCTGTCTTTTGGTCGCTGTATCGGCTGTGCTGTAACATCTGCTAAAAATCCTTTCGGGCGTTAAGGTTCTATCCTTTTTTATGCTAATTTTTTTTGCCAACAATGGCTCCATTTTCT
>NZ_JACVWV010000139.1 GCF_014534705.1 Wolbachia endosymbiont of Pentalonia nigronervosa
TCAAAGGTGTCAGTGCTCCTTCTCTTCCGGTTAGTGGTTTACCTTCTCTTATAGATGACAGGATATTTGTCTCTAATTCTTGATAGTTTACTAATCCAACATAGTTGTTTGCTCTTTTTTCTTTCATTTGTTAAACCTCCATTTTTTATATCATTAATATATCATTTTTCGGTTTGACACAGTTTATTTAACACTCCCTGGCAGTCTTATCAAATCTTGAAAAAATCCGCCTAAAATGTTTTATTTTGCCGAAAAAGCATCCAATCAAATGACGTTCTTTATAAATATGCTCATCATAATACCTCTGCACTTTTCGGTTACGCTTCGGAGGAATAACAACCTCACACCCTTTATTCTCAAGACCCGCAATAAAAGCATTACTATCATAGCCCTTATCGGCCACCACAACTGAATTTGAGATATTCTCAGTTAATGCTTCAGCCTGTGTAATATCGTTCCTTTGACCAGCAGTTAAAGTAAATTTAAGCGGATTTCCCAGAGCATCAACAAGAGCATGTATCTTTGTTGTAAAGCCACCTTTGCTGCGTCCCAGTGCTTCTTGAGCTCCGGTATCCTTCTTGTATCCAGCCGCACAAGCATGTGCTCTAACGATTGTTCCATCTATCATTTGCACTTCCAAATCTGGATCTTGTGTATATTTGAGCAGCTTTTCCCAAATTCCCTTTTCACACCACTTTTTGAATCTCTTATGTACGCTTCTGTAATTGCCATATATTTCTGGTAAAAGTCGCCATTGGCAACCACTTCGAGCCATGTACCACACTGATTCCACGAACCTTCTTATCCGATCTTCGTTTTTACTGTGTATTCCTTTTACGCTTTTCAAATTTGCAAAAATTTGTTTCCATTTTGTTTCTTCTATGTAATATTTCATTTGGTAGTTTCTCCTTATTTATTCACGGTTAAACTACCACTTTTTTCTTATTTTTCCAAATTTTGGTTCACAGAGCCTAGAGCGGAAAGTACTGTTAGGAAAAGAAACGAAGGTTAAAGTAAGAATTGTATGTAAAAAGTTAACTGAAGAACAGGCCATGGCCCGAAGAAGAAAAGCTAATAGGTTGGCAAAATCGCACGGGTATACATCTTCTCAAAGAAATCAAAAGCTACTAAATTGGTCAATATTTGTAACTAATGCTCCAGAAAGTAAGATTAATGCTGAGCAAATATTAGCAATTTACCGGGTAAGGTGGCAAATTGAACTATTGTTTAAATTGTACAAGAGCCACGCTAGGATCGATATCCTTAAAGGAAAGCCGCATAGGGTATTATGTGAATTATATGCTAAATTATGTGCAGTTCTTATATTCCATGGTGCAGTCAGTTGTGTAGAGCTAGAAAAGCATACAGAGCTTAGCTTAACTAAAGCATTTATTGAGCTAAAACGGAGAATTAGAGAACTATTTTTAGTGCTAAATAACAAGATTAACGATTTGAAGATCTTCTTAAAAAAGCTCATCACAGCTTGGTCGCAATTTTCCATAAAGGACAGGTATAGGAAAACAAGAATATCCACCTTAAGCTCTCTACGTTCCTTAACTTGACGCGTATGGTTTATTTAACACTCCCAGCTAGAGAAAATGAATCATGAATATATTTCTCATTGACTGTCAATTTTATTAAAAAATTACGTAAAAATTTATAGAAAATATAAAATCTTGTCCTAGCAAAACTATGAAATAAACGTGAAATTATATTTTGGAGGTATCCCCGTATGTAACTTTGCTTCTGTATGACCTTCTAAAGAGAAAAATTAAAAAAATATTCTTTAT
>NZ_JACVWV010000140.1 GCF_014534705.1 Wolbachia endosymbiont of Pentalonia nigronervosa
CATCCTGTTCAGTTAAAATAAACTCAGCATTAGTATCAAATGAGACTTTTTCAACGTTTGCCAGAGCAATTAAATCTGAAGTGTTATTTGCGGTAATCTTGCCAAGGTTAATTGTGGTGGAATTTTCAGTAAATTTTGCAGCTAACAGTCGAAAAGTTAAATCTAAATTTTGATGTGGAGTCCAAGTGCTGGCATTGCTTGATGACAGTAATACTCCCACTTGATATGGTTGACTCGTTACTCAACGGCTGTTTACTGCATCATATTTTCCTAATTCCGCTATTTTAACTGCAGTATTTTGATCATCAGTTAGTAAAACAATAGCATATTCTCTGCCAGCTTCACACCAAACCGGCGACCAAGTGACACGTGTTGCTGTACCGTTAACATTTATATCTCTTGTCTCAATAGTTCTTTCAGCAATGACAGTCTGCGAGGGCATTCCCACTGCTGTTTCCCGGATTTGTACAACAACACGTTTTGTCCCTTTATTTATACACCATAAATCCACACCTCCTATATGCCTGCTTTCATCTAGCGTAAATGTCTGGGCTAAAGGATCAACTCGTTTTGTTGCAATTACTCTTCTTCTCTCTTCTATGGTAATAGTTTTTTTACCAGTATACGTTGCTTCACCATAGCTTCCTTGATCACCAAAAAATTGTACTAATTTTGTACCTGCTGGAATATTTGCTGGGATTTTTATTTTTCCCTTTATTTGTCCTTGATTGTTAGCTTCCACTTTTTTCTCTCTATTCTATTGGTGTAATAGAAATTCCATCAAACTTTAATTCCTTAAGCTTTTCGTTAGCTGCAAAACCTTCAATTTTAAATTCTTGAGTTACTTCTCGCATAAATTCGGCTTCTTTGGTTGTTCTTGATATAAGTTCTGTCATTCCTACAGTACTAAATTCTCGTGTTATAGGACTTGACCAATTAGTCTTTACTTCTGTCCAATTATCTACGCTTTTGTTAATTGTCACTTTTGCAGGTATCGGATCAAATGCTTGATAAGGGTTTATCTTCATCTCTTTAGTTTGCAAAAGTTGCTCAAGTATTGGCTCAAGTTCATGTGGCAGTAAATAAGATTTCTTTCCTCTGTCAATATCAACAACTGTTACATTAATTGGTAAAGTAAGCTCTTTATTCACTATTGCTGCAGTTTGTTTTATTCCTTGATCCCGCATTTCATCATCAAAAAACGGGTCAACGAACATACCTTTTTTACTCGTGGAATCTCTTGAGTTTGCATCATTTTTAAGACTTTCCTGTGCAACTAAAGCATAAAGATCATTTATTCCCTTTTTCATCTTTTCCAAATCATTCATTGGCACAGCGTGAATAGCACTATTTATCACTTCAGGTTTTTCATCTTTTTTCCACTGTTGATAAACGTAGCTGAGAGCTAATTGACCAGAAGGTGCTTTTGGCATTGATGGCCTCCAGGGGTGTGCAATACCTTTTATTCTTCTCACCGTTCCTTTTGCATCTATGGTAATTAAATCATAGCGAGGCATTTTCCAGAATTAACACCATGGTGCCATCAACTGCTCCAGTTATTTTACCTCCCTCTTCATTTAAATCTTCTGGAGTAGTGTGAGTTCTAGCTCTGTAGGTGATTTCATAACTGCTGCCAGGAGCTGGTTCTTTTCCAGGTAATGACCAATCTACATCTCCTGACTTTAGCTTATAATCAGCGTTATTTTCATAGATAACGTTGCCTTGTTTTATCTGAATGATCTCAAGTATAGCAAAATCAGGTATTGGGTCAGCAACTCCAGA
>NZ_JACVWV010000141.1 GCF_014534705.1 Wolbachia endosymbiont of Pentalonia nigronervosa
CTCGCTAAATCTTTTTGTGTATATCCCAGCTTTAATCTACAATTTCTTATTTCTTTCCTAACTTTATAGCTTATAGAATTGGAATCATTAGTAGTCACTCTTTTTCACAGAAATAAACATATATACCCTGTTAAAAGATTTTTTGCTATAACTTAAGAAACTAAAAGTTTTGGACTGCAATTTATACAAAAAACAGTCCTACTACTTTTGCTCTAAAAATTAATGTTGCCTAGAGGTTTCTTTACTATCCACACGTGTTCTGTCCACCCATGACAATGTTTCGCTTGCACTATTTTCACTTGCCTCCTTTATTTGTTCTGTAACCTGCTCTTTACTCCACATGCCACATCTCGTAAAACTTCCTATTTCCACTGCTTCTTTGACTGTCATTCCACCAAACAGGCTGTTTTTCCCTACTACTTCCCCTTTTTTCTTTAGCTCAGCCCACTTTTCTTTATCTTCTACTTTTACCAATACTTGATTTTCGTCATCATGGCACATCCTGATGTTTAGCTCACCAATGCTTGTACGAAAGGTTATTATAACATCGCTACCGTCTGACATTCCGACATAGTTTCTCTTACCTCCTTGCTCACTTTTGACTTCAACCTCACTATTGCCCATTTTTATAATGTTACTTCCTAGCTTTACTAATCCGTTGTTTAGACCTAAATTTTTCGTGCCTTCTACTACCTTTGCAACCTCCACTATACTATCCTTGGAAAATTCCATAAAAAATATTTTGTTGTCTATTCTCACGTCTATCACGGTTCCTCCTTGAACAGCTTTTTCACCAGCTTTTTTTAATTCTTCAAGCTGCTTGTCTATCTTTGGTTGAACCTCTTTTTCCAGTTCATTATAAATTTCACCTATCAGTTTATTCTTCAATAGCCTTTCGTGAAACTCTGCTCCTTTTAACATTAGTTCATGCATTATCTTTTTCAGATCACCTTTTTCAAACTTGTGAAAATGTGTACCCAATATCACATACTCACCGAAGCTCCACTCTCCTTCACGACATGCATTTATTCTTATTCCATCAGCTAGAGCTTGATTCACTACTTTGTCCAGTTCATTTGCGCTTTTAGCTGTTACCACTTCACTTTTAAACCAGTTCAACTTTTCATTTTCCCTTTCACTTGGTTTTATTTTTTTCAAACCTGAAGCAAATGGATTTAAATCTTCTGCTTGATTACTTAATGGTTTTGTGCCATAAACATAATTAAGTCCTTTCCCAAAGTTGATTGGCTTTTCACTAGCATCTCTAGGGAAAGGCATTGTTTCTTTATCTCCTGGCTTTTTATCCTTATTAATTTTGCTCACAAAGTTAGCATTGCCATGACTTACACCCTCTAGAGCTTTTAATATTTCCGATAATCCTTTAAGATTCCCTGCAAAGGTAGGCCGCTTATTAGTACGACCTATTCCTTTAATAGTACTTAATGTTTCACCCTTAAAAGGTATTATTATTTTTTTATTCATATAATCTCCTCTATACTTTCTCATTAATTATAAATGATAACTAATGTATTTGCAAATATTTTCTGCATTTACTCTATGTGCAAACCCTGCTTTCTATAACATCCCGTTTTCCTTAAAACTAAAATGACTTATACTTGTAATAATAATGTGATCAACTAACCTAATATCTATAGTTTGACAAGCTTTAGCCAAGTTTTGAGTTACAGTTTGATCCTCATCAGATGGCTTCAACTTTCCTCCTGGGTGGTTGTGTGATATTATTATTGACGTTGCTTTT
>NZ_JACVWV010000142.1 GCF_014534705.1 Wolbachia endosymbiont of Pentalonia nigronervosa
TATATCAAGATTGACACAAAATACTACAAAATTTTTGAACCACCATTAAAAGATTCTGTAAACATGGTCTGGAGAATTGAGGCAATAGAGGGTGTTTAATATTAACACTAGAAATAATATCAGTCAAATTACTAGTAATATTGATAATTATGGCTCAAAAGTCAGACTTGCAACTACAAGAGCACTGAATAAAACAGCATTATGGCTAAAAGCGCAAGCTGCTAAGGAAATCAGTAAGGAAAAGCAAATAAAGTTAAATCTGATAAGAAAGAGATTGAGGATTTTCAAAGCAAAAACAAGCAGATTGGATGTATTAATAAGAGCAAATTTATATGACATTAGAGCATCATCTCTGGGAAAAATGAAACAGACAAGGACGGGTGCAAAAGCAGGAAAACATGAGTTTACAGGAGGATTTATAGCAACAATGCCAAGAGGAAATAGAGGTATTTTTAAGCGTAAAGGCAGGACTGCATTGCCGATAAAAGAAGTAAAATTGCCACTTGAACCAGAAGCGTCAAAAATAATAAAGGATCTTGTAAGTCATGAAGTTGAAAAGGTATTTGGAAAGTTTTTACATCGTGAACTGGATTTTATTTTAAAAGCATGACAATATTCTGGAACGATTTACATAACGCAATTTGCACCACGTTGAAAAGGGAAATTCCTGCTATACAAACCTGTGAAGTATATCCAGCAATAAGGAAAGAATTGGTAGCTCCAGCGGTATTTGTGGAACTTGCAAGTTTAGAGCCTGGAAAAGATGCAGGAACTGAAGAACTGGCATTAAAAGCTCGATTTGAAGCAAGGATAGTAATTGATTCTACAGTAGAAAATGCTTCGATAATTGTGAGAGCATTAGCAGCAGAAGTAGCAAAAGTGGTAAATAAAAACACATTTAATATGAACATTTCACCTGGCGAATTTCTTTCTGCGGAAGTTGATGGATTTAGGCCGGAGTTAGACGCATATTCAGTGTGGTTAGTTGAGTGGGCGCATGAAGTGCATGTTGGCCAATCGATTTGGAAAGAAGAGAAAATAAAACCACACATCATTGAAATTGGCGAAAATGTTAGAACATAGCTTCAGTATTGCAGAGCTGCAGAGAAAATTAGCCAATGTTATCCGTATTGGGATAGTGAAAGAAGTAGATTATGAAAAAGCAAAGGTGAAAGTGAAAATAGGAGAGTTTTTAACTAATTTTTTACCATGGATAGCAGGTAGAGCTGGGGAAGAAAGAGTTTGGGTACCACCGAGTATTGACGAGCAGGTAGTAATATTTTCACCACTTGGAGAATTATCACTGGGAGTAGTGCTTGCAGGAATATATCAACAGAAATATACTGCACCAGAAAACAAAAAAGAGGTAAATAGTTTTAAATTTGTGGATGGAACAAAGGTATTATACAATAAAGAAAATGGTCATTTAGAAGTTAATGTAATAGATAAACTAACATTGAAAGTTGGGGAATCAAGTATAGAAATGACAAAGGATAAAATAGAACTGAAAGCAAATAGGATAGAGCTAAATTAATGCCAGGAGTTGTCGGAAAAGGAGATCATTGTATGGAAGAAAGGCCACATTTTTGCGTCAGTGGAAGCAGAGACGTTTTTGTGAATGATAAGCCAATTTGCAGGCAAGGAGATAGTTTTAGTGAAGAAAAAATATTAACTGAAGGATCGAAAATAGTATTTGCTAATGGCTATGGAGTTGGAAGAGTTGGAGATTTAGTATCCTGTGGTTCCAAGGT
>NZ_JACVWV010000143.1 GCF_014534705.1 Wolbachia endosymbiont of Pentalonia nigronervosa
TTCTTGTATGTGTTCCTGCCATGCTGACGTTACATGAATGGCATCTTATTACCCCTTTTAATAACATCTCTTCATACTTTAACGCATACTTTGCTTGGCGTGTTCTTCTTATCTCTTCTACTTTATTCCATAACTCCTCATCGATTATTCCTTCATGTTGTCCTGGGTAGCATTTTTCTTTGTATTTTATTTTTCCTATATATGTAAAATTTGTTATTATTCCTCTTACTGTTGCTTTTTTGAATTCTCCTCCTCCGTAAATCTTTCCTGATTTTACTTTTCTTTCTTTCACTCTATATCCTTGCCTGTTTATTTCTTTTGCCACTGCTGCCACTGATTTTAGCTCTATGAATCTTTCAAATATATGTTTTACTACTTTTGCCTCCTCCTCATTTATAATTAGTTTTTTTTCTTTAGCATCGTAGCCCAGTGGCACCGCGCCTCCCATCCATAGTCCTCTTTCTTTCGATCCTGCTATTTTTATCCTTATGTGATCTCCTACTGCTTTTCTTTCTCTTTGCGCTATTCCAAGGTTTAAATATAACATGAACTCATTGTCTGTACTTTCCTCGTTTAAATACGGTTCCATTACTGAACTAAACCTTACTCGGTTTCTATTAAATTTATCTGATATTACTCGGATAAAATCTACTAGTGATCTTGTCAGTCTATTTAACTTGAAAACTATTACATAATTAATTCTTCCCATTTCTATATCACTCAATAATTCACACAAGGCTGGCCTATCTAGATTACCTCCTGAATACCCTCCGTCATCATATCTTTTTGCTAGTAATTCCCAGCCCTCTTGTTTTTTAGTGTTGAAAAACTTTTCACACTCTGCCCTCTGTGAATCTATACTATTAAATGCTTGTTCTAACCCAGATTCATCAGATTTTCTCGTATAAATTGCACAACGAACTTCTTTTTTCATTTATTCCTTCTCCTTAAAGAATACTAAGCCATTCCAGTGACTACCTGTTATTTTGTTAGCTACTGCAGACAGTGATGTATAAGATTGACCTTTGTACACCAATCCTACTCCGGTCACTAACACTTCATGATTTTCACCTTTATATTCACGTATAAGCTTTGTTCCTGCCCTTGGTAGTTTACTATTGATAATTCTTTTTCCTTCTTCCATTTGGCTAGCTAGATCATTAAGTTTTTTAGCTGATTTACTTGATAATTCACCATATGCTTTTTCCTGCAACCGATATGCTATACGTCTTATCAAATACTTTCGGCAATATGGTGGGGCTTCTGATTGAAATAGCTCTTTCCACATTTTCTTTAGCTCTGATAATTCCTTACTTGCTAATGATAATATTTCTTGTTCTACAGATTCTCTCATTTATCCCCCTTTTTTGCTTATGGTTTATAAAACTTACTTTTCCTTTTTGTCATTAAATATACCTGAAAGGTGCTTCACTACTTTTTCCTTCCTTTTTATTCCATCCTTCATTTCTTTTATGCCGGTTATCTTCCCTGTCAACTTCGGCTCTAGTCTTAGTAATTGGACAAATGCTTCCGTAAAATGTTCTGTTGTTTCTTGTATTGAGGGCATTCCTATTCTCTTGCCAAATAGGGCTTTAAATTCCTCGTTTGCATAAACTATTGCTTTTGCTCCTAGTTCATCCCTTATTTCTGTATCTGCTCCGGCTTTCAATAATTCTTCTACTACTCCTTTTGCTGACATTGTACAT
>NZ_JACVWV010000144.1 GCF_014534705.1 Wolbachia endosymbiont of Pentalonia nigronervosa
ACCAGCTCCTGGCAGCAGTTATGAAATCACCTACAGAGCTAGAACTCACACTACTCCAGAAGATTTAAATGAAGAGGGAGGTAAAATAACTGGAGCAGTTGATGGCACCATGGTGTTAATTCTGGAAAATGCCTCGCTATGATTTAATTACCATCGATAGCAAAGGAACGGTGAGAAGAATAAAAGGTATTGCACACCCATGGAGGCCATCAATGCCAAAAGCACCTTCTGGTCAATTAGCTCTCAGCTACGTTTATCAACAGTGGAAAAAAGATGAAAAACCTGAAGTGATAAATAGTGCTATTCACGCTGTACCAATGAATGATTTGGAAAAGATGAAAAAGGGAATAAATGATCTTTATGCTTTAGTTGCACAGGAAAGTCTAAAAAATGATGCAAACTCAAGAGATTCCACGAGTAAAAAAGGCATGTTCGTTGACCCGTTTTTTGATGATGATATGCGCGATCAAGGAATAAAACAAACTGCAGCAATAGTAGATAAGGAATTAGTATTACCAATAGATGTAGAAGTTGTGGATGTTGAAAAGGGGAAAAAACCGTATCTTTTACCATATGAACTTGAGCCAGTACTGCAGCAGCTTTTGCAGACTAAAGAAATGAAAATTAATCCATATCAAGCTTTTGATCCAGTACCGGCAAAAGTAACGATTAATAAAAACGTAGATAATTGGACGGAAGTAAAAACCAATTGGAAGAGCCCAGTGACAGGACAATTTAATACTAGAGAAACAACAGAGCTTCTGTCAAGCAAGACATATGAAGCCGAATTTATGCGAGAAGTAACTCAAGAATTTGAAATTGAAGGTTTTGCAGCTAACGAAAAGCTTAAGGAATTAAAATTTGATGGAATAACCATAGCTTAAAAATTTTTTCATAAAATTATGATTGCTGCTGATAACAAAGGAAAAATAACCGGGAAATTTACCGTACCAAAGAACACACCTGCAGGTATAAAATTAGTGCAATTTTTTGGTAATCAAGGAAGCTATGGTGAAGCAACGTATACTGGTAAAAAAACTATTACCATAGAAGAGAGAAGAAGAGTTTTTTCCAGCAAACGAGTTGATCCTTTAGCCCAGACATTTATGCTAGATGAAAGCAGGCATATAGGAGGTGTGGATTTATGTTTTACAAATAAAGGGACAAAACGTGTTGTTGTACAAATCCGGGAAACAGCAGTGGGAATGCCCTCGCAGACTGTCATTGCTGAAAGAACTATTGAGTCAAAAGATATAAATGTTAACGGTACAGCAACACGTGTCACTTGGTCACCAGTTTGGTGTGAAGCAGAGAGAGAGTATGCCATCGTTTTACTTACAGATGATCCAAATACTGCAGTTAAAATTGCAGAGTTAGGGAAATATGATGCAGTAAACAGCCGTTGGGTAACGAGTCAACCGTATCAGGTGGGAGTGTTACTTTCATCGAGCAATGCCAGCACTTGGACTCCACATCAAAATTTAGATTTAACTTTTCGACTGTTAGCTGCAAAATTTACTGAAAATTCCACCACAATTAACCTTGGCAAGATTACCGCAAATAACACTTCAGATTTAATTGCTCTGGCAAACGTTGAAAAAGTCTCATTTGATACTAATGCTGAGTTTATTTTAACTGAACAGGATG
>NZ_JACVWV010000145.1 GCF_014534705.1 Wolbachia endosymbiont of Pentalonia nigronervosa
TTGGCAATGTGGGAGAATCTGCAGATTACGTAACCAGGAGCATTCCAGCAGGTTCAAATACTAAGATAACAATTACTTATGATGCATTAATACCTGGTACTGCCGATGTTAAAGCATATGTGCAAAAAAACGTGGAAAGAGAATGGCAGCTAGTTAATTTAACAACAGGAAAACCTATCGGCGACAACTGGGTGGAGAGGACTCATATGCTGACAAACTTTAATGCCAATGAAACCAGGATAAAGCTAGTTCTTAGTGGTACAGTGCAATATCGTCCTAAAGTGAAAAATTTGCGAATAATTATTACATGAAATTTCACTTACTAGCATATACCGAAAGAAAATTTGTATTTAAAGCATTGAATATTTTGCATTAATGGTATATAATTATTAACAATTTTGGAGCTTTGTGATATGCCGTTTTCTAAATTTCTAGATCCAAAGAATGACCTTACTTTCAAGCTAATCTTTGGTACTGAAAAAAACAAAAATATTCTCATTCACTTCATAAATGATATTTTAGGATTTACTGGAGAAGATGTAGTACAAGAGGTAGAATTTCTTAGCACGATCATGAATCCTGAGATTGCTTCTGATAGACAAAGTATAGTTGATATTCTATGTAAGGATTCAATAGGTAGAAGATTCGTGGTTGAGATGCAAGTTGCTAGAGATAAAGGCTTTGAAAAACGTGCACAACTTTACGCTGCTAAAGCTTATTCTAGACAGTCATGCAAATATTCCGATTTACAAAAAGTGTACTTCATCGCGATATCTAATTGTAATTTATTTTCTGAAGATGTGTATTATATTTCGACTCACAGTATACGTGATATAGAAACCAATGGACATTACTTAAAAGACTTTCAGTTTATTTTTATAGAACTGCCAAAGTTTTCAAAAAGCAAAGTAGACCAATTAGAGACAATAATAGAGCGTTGGTGTTTCTTCTTTCGGTATGCAGCAGAAACTACAGATGAGGATTTAAAAAAAATAGCAGAACGGGCACCAATAATAAAGCTAGCATATAATGAATTAGACAAATCCGGCTGGAAAGAAAAAGATCTGATAGCCTATGAAGAGATGGATATGAACGTTCAAAAAGAAGAGGGTATTTGGGCTCAAAGGCTTGATGATGCTACTGAAAAAGGTAGAGAGGAAGGCAGAGAGGAAGGCAGAGAGGAAGGTGCAAGAGAAATAGCTAAGAACTTAATTGAACTTGGTATATCTACGGATATTATTGCAAGGACTACTGGGCTTTCAAATGAACAAATTGAAAAGCTGAAATAAAACACTACTTTTTCAAACAATACCAATGCCAGAAGATAAAACGAATAGAGGATATCCACTGCCTCATCCAGAAAATATTGCCGTGCAAGATGTGGTACGTATTCGCACAACTATAGAAAAAGTAGATGAGGATATTACCAGTAGGGAAAATGAATATGATGAGCTGAAGGGTAACTTTGAAAGATTTAGTTTTGAAAAACTGTTAAAATTGTGGGGAAATTAAGAGATGACTATCGCAAAAGAAGTAGTATACGCATTACATCAAAGAATTAAGGATTTATCTCAAGATGCAACGCCTGATAAGGTAGCATATTTGGCCAAGGCATTAGAGTCTATAGCCGGGCAGAGTACTGT
>NZ_JACVWV010000146.1 GCF_014534705.1 Wolbachia endosymbiont of Pentalonia nigronervosa
CGTTCCAATAGAAAAACACCAAGAGAATACGATAAAGAGCTTTATAAAGAGAGAAATCTCATCGAAAGAATGTTCAATAAACTCAAGAATTTTCGTAGGGTTGCTACTCGTTATGATAAATTAGCTATTTCTTTCTTATCTTTTGTCCATATTGCTTCTATATATCTTTGGTTAAAATAAATGTCGACACTACCTAATGTTGTGTGAGCAATTGTACCAATAACCGACAGAAGGAGTGATCTATTATTTCTAGCTCTATCTATTTTATTAGCAATTTTTTTCAAAGCCATTTCAACATCTTTCATACTGACTCCTAAAAAAGCATTTTATACTACAGTCTATAGCATCACAGGTTATCTAATTATTAACTCTATACGCTCGTGTAGATTTAATATATGCGCACAAAAAGCCACTGTGGCGAGTATTTTGCATATAAAAGAGAGACCTATTTATATTAATATATCAGCTTAGTTTATTAAGCATTTTGCGTAAGTTCCATCAGCTTCTTTTGTTAACATATATTGCAAAATTCGTCTATTATAGCTTGATTATTCTCTACCATTTCGTATGCCTCTTGTTGAAGGTGCTCAATATTTTTAGGTGTAGTGTCATCCATTTCAGCCGATGCTACTTCCAATTGTGATTGTATTCTTATGTATTTATCACCCATTACTTGTTCTAGTTGATAATCGACACAGTCCAATCCAGAGGCAAACATTACATTTATTAGCGGCTTTATCCAACCAATCTTGCCGAATCTTCTTGAATTAGCATACTCTATGCTTCTAGTCGTTCTACCGGTGCCAATTGATAAAAGAACAATATCATCATCAGGAAATAGCCTTTTCCCACTAGCATATGCACAAGCAGCAGGATTATTGGCAAACACCCCACCATCCACTAATATTCTATCTATCTGGTTAATTTTTAAATGTTTTGGTATGAAATAGGTAGGTGCTGCGGTTGTAGCTCTGAGTGCATCTTTTAACTTAATGTTTTCTCTTTTCCAGCTTTTAAAGAAAAATGGACAGTTATTTTGAATGTCATAACTGGTAAGTAGTAGATTACTTGAAATGTCAGCAGTAGTACTTTCGCCGAAGTATTTATCAAGAATGAATTCTATGTTTTGATGTGAGTACTGAGCACCATTAAACCATGAAGCGATCGATTTTCTCCAAAACGATGATTTAAAAATATATGGTCCATATTGTTGATAAAGTTCAACCAAATCATTGGCTGAGTATTGAGGACTTCCTTTGTTATTTTTTTTACATAAACCAGCTACAACAACTCCACCTGTTGAGGTTCCTGCCATCAGGTCAAAGATTTGGGAAATAGGTTTTTTTGATCTTTTTTCTATTTCTGTTAGTATTATAGCTGGTATGATACCTCTTATTCCTCCACCATCAATGGATAGTATAAATTTAGTCATAATGTTTAGATGTTTTTTATCTTTTTTAATATGTGTAGCTTTATCTGGGTGCATTTGTCCGAAAACTTCTGTTTGTTTCACGCCTGGAGAAAATTGCACTGCTAAAATAATCAATGAAATTGACAATTCTCAAAAATATGTATACATTCAGGCATACGAGTTCACTTCCAAGCCAATTGCAAAATCTTTGATTC
>NZ_JACVWV010000147.1 GCF_014534705.1 Wolbachia endosymbiont of Pentalonia nigronervosa
TGATTTGCTGCATCCGTGAAATCAAAGCTACATTTTAGATATAAATTATTGGTTGGTACATTTGCTGGCTTAAACCGTCCGGAGGGAGTAATCAATTCTCCATTCTCATCACCTGTGCAAAAGAGAATTTCATCAATGGTGCGCCTTCCCACTTCTTTCAGCAGCTTTGTAGAGGTAATGGGCTCTGCTGGTGTGCTGTAAGTATACTCTACAGTAACGGTACTTTCCACTGTAATAGAGCCTTTTTCTACTAGCTTTATCATACCAGTATTACTATCAACTGTATAATCTATACTTGGTTTATAGATCGTTAAACCTTTAAAAACTTTTACATCTTTAATTGGACAGTGATCAAGTTTGATTTCACCCTTAACAAAAACTTTTTCGACTTTGTGGCTACTTTCCCAGCTTGAATCACCACTACCCCAAGCAAGATGAAGTGACTGCTCTTTTATACTTGCCGCTATTGCTGCTCGGCCCGATTGAGTTAAGATCGACATTTGTACCCTTTAGTACTTTCTGAATTAGAAGAAAAGAGTTTTTCCCAATCAACTTCACTACTTGGCACGATCTTATCATTTGCAAGCCTTTCATCAGCAATTTTAGAGAAATACTTATCTTCTCTGGTTTCTAGCGCTTCAAAAACCAATCTCCTTATTAATTTTGGAATAGTCTTATTTTGACGTTCCGCTATATACTTTAAGAAATTAGACGTCTTCTTGCCGAAGCTTATTTGAAATTCCATAGCTATTTCTTTTATAAGTCCCCTTATATATATAAGTTCAACTTTTTTCAGAAATGTGTTCACTTTTTTTTGCCATAGATTTTTATTGACTAATTTTTAATCTGCTTTAAACATAGTATCTTTACTTATGGGTATGGTAAATTTTTATCCTAGTCGGGAATTTTGGGAAAGTAGTTTAGAAATGCCTGTATCTTCTCTTCTTAAGGATTTTCAAAATCCAGTTTTACGCGAAAGTTGGCTTAATTCTCTTTCTGCCAGACAACTAACTGTTATTTTTTTTCACCTTTTTAAAGATCAACAGAATGCCCAATTATTTAAGGAACATGAGCTTTGGAAACATGATGATATTCCAACTCAACAAAAACGTAAGATGCTTACTGATGTCTCTGAATCTCTACTTAATTACTATTTAGTTAGTCGTTTTAGCAATTCTAAATCAGAGTTAGCTATAACTGAAGTAGCAAAGCCCGTATTGAACTCAAAACTATATCTATTACGAAATAATAAATATGATAGAAAGTCTCTACTTTTTACTTTCTTTATTATTGATCCCAATCTATTAAAACAGGTCTTTCATTTCAATAAAGTTCAAAAGAAAAGTTTTTCGCCTTTTATTCTAAAAAATCCCCCAAGACAAAGGCCCACTTTATTTAAGAACTTTTTATCAGAAGATACAATGCAGACAATATTAAAACAACATGATCTTTCTGAAGATGATAGTTTTGAAAGTCAGTTTCAAGAATTCTTTTATTATCAAAATAGTATTTACTTATTTATACGACGTGCTAGCAAAGATGAAGATTTGTTAATAAGTTCAAATAAAGTAATACACGGTTACAAG
>NZ_JACVWV010000148.1 GCF_014534705.1 Wolbachia endosymbiont of Pentalonia nigronervosa
TGCTACTTTTTGTGCTTATATTATAAAAATGGGAATCTTCTTTTGGTTTCCTATAATTTTAAAGGATAAATTACAAATTTCTCTTGTACAATCCTCACTAATAACAGGTGTATATGACTTGGGTGGAATCCTTGGAACTTTAATCACAGGAAGAATTAGTGATATATACTTCTTTCAAAATAGAAGCTTGCTAGCGTTATTTTACATGCTGGGTATAACATTCACTTTTATTGCAATGAACTTTGGTCAAAATATAATTCTTATGAACCTTGGCGCAATCTTATCAGGATTTTTTATATTTGGAGTACAAGTATTGACAGGTGTTATAGCTGTAAACATTGCTTCACAAAATAATGTATGTGCAATTGTAAGCTTAACAGGATTATTTGGGTATATTGCAAGTGCAATATTTTCATGCGTGCTCTT
This sequence comes from Wolbachia endosymbiont of Pentalonia nigronervosa, assembly GCF_014534705.1. Classification (GTDB taxonomy): domain Bacteria; phylum Pseudomonadota; class Alphaproteobacteria; order Rickettsiales; family Anaplasmataceae; genus Wolbachia. Next base: position 427 of record NZ_JACVWV010000148.1, read on the forward strand.
AGGAGTGCTTGTTACGCACTGTGGTAATAGTATTATGTTTTCGTTTTTTTCCATCTGCTCTGTTATTGCACTCGTTTGCTTTTCCATATTATTAAGTAGAGACCTTAAAAAAACTGAATAAAGTGGTGTAGGAAATATTTCTCAACATTAAACTTTGTAGATAGATTTTTTACCCAGAGAATAAATATTGTACCCATATCCTAGTAACAATTTATTATCTAACAAGTTACGAAAGTCAAAGATATTAGGTGTAGCCATAACATCCTTTAAAATTACAAAATCCTGATTTTTAAATTCTTTCCACTCCGTTAATAATAATAAGGCTTCTGCGTCCCTTGCAGCTCCTATAGCGCTGTCCGCGTACTCTATATTCTGTAGAACTTGCCTAGCATTATCGATCCCTACCGGGTCATATGCAGTAATTTTAGCCTTATTATTCACTAACAACTTTGCAACATCTATAGCTGGGCTATTTCTCACATCATCGGTACCAGACTTAAAAGTTAGCCCCCATATCGCTATTTTTTTATTTTGGACTCCATTCAATACATATTCTACCTTCTTAGCAATGTTTGTTATATGATTATAGTTAGATTCCTTAACCGAACTTAAAATTTGTAGCTTAACATTATAATTTTCAGCAAGCTTTATTAAAGCTGATAAATCTTTAGGAAAACAAGACCCTCCAAACCCTGGACCAGCCTTTAGAAATTCCCTTCCTATTCTATGGTCCATCCCCATGCTGTTAGCTAAAAGGTCTATATCTGCTCCTAATACCTCACATAAACCTGCCATCTCATTGATAAAAGCGATCTTTGTTGCTAGAAAAGCATTAGAAGCATATTTAATTACTTCGGCAGTAGCTGTATCAGTAACTACTAGTGGAATATTCTTGTTTGTAAATGATTTATATATAGCTTCTAGTTTTGCTCTAGCTTGCTTAGAAGATGTCTTGAAAAGAAAAGAAGAAGAGAGTACACTAAAGTAAGTAAAAACAGAGAGGGAACAATGTATCCAAGTGACATAAGTGACAAAGAATGGGAAATACTAGAGCCATACGTTGCACAAGGGGCAATAGGAAGGCCAAGAAAACACGATATTAGAGCATGCAATAAGATATATAATGAAAGGAGGTTGT
>NZ_JACVWV010000149.1 GCF_014534705.1 Wolbachia endosymbiont of Pentalonia nigronervosa
AAACACTAAAGAATGCTACAGTTAAGAAATACTACTATAAATCACATCAACAACTTAAAGAGCATCTTTATAGCTTCGTTATGGCCTACAATTACGCTAAAAGACTAAAAACTCTTAAGGGTCTCACACCTTATGAGTTCATATGTGATCAGTGGACAAAATTTCCTGATTTATTTATACTTCCATCACTCTTTGGGACTGTACATCTAGAAAGTGGTGAGAAAAATATTCTTTATCAGATTTTCTGTTTCGCAGTGGGTCTTGAGAAAAATCAATGGCTATTAATATCTTTTATATTTTCATAAAAAAATAAATAAAAAAAATCGAAAATTTGATTTGACTTCACTGGAAAGCTATGGCTAGATGACGACCACTGCTAAAAAAAATAGCAGTAAATATAAAAAGAAAGTTTATTGTTAACGAAGGATATATTTTATGAACAACAAGAAAAAAAGTAAAAATCAAAATGAATTTATAGAAGAAATAAAGAGAATAGAACAAAGCGGAGGAGGAGAGGCTCTATTAGATCAAGAAATAATGGAAATGCTTCTAAGTTCAGTTCATGATAGGGATCAAGCGCAAGCTATTACTAAAAAGCTAATGGATAATTGTCCAGGAATAGGAGGGATTTTAGGCCGAGAAATAGATGACCTAAAATTGATAGAAGGAATGACGGAGCCAGCAGCTGCAGCAATAATATGTATTAAGGAAGCTTCAAAGATGGCATTAAGAGAAGGGCTAAAGAAAGGAGCAGTAATGGACGATCAGTCAAAGCTGATAGAGTATATTAGGGTAAGTATAGGTCTTTCAGAACAAGAAGCTGTTCAGGTAATATATTTGGATACACAGAGACGTTTGATAGGAGATTACGTGTATTCTGGTACAATAAATGAAGTGCATTTATATGAAAGAAAAGTGGTAGCAAGGAAGGCAGCATCAATAATATTAGCTCACAACCATCCAGGAGGAAGTTTAGAACCATCAGAAGAAGATAAAGATATGACAATGGAATTGGCATCAGCGTGTCAAGCGGTGAACATTGAGTTGTTAGATCATATTCTAGTAATAGACAAAGGCCATTTCAGCTTTAAGAAAAACGACCTGTTATAAGGATATGGGAATTCAAACTTTTCAAGTGCACAATCTATCTTACATCTAATCTTGAGAAGTTTGGCTACCACTGCTAAGAAACAGTGGCAGAAAATTTATTGTAAACGAAGGTTACATTTTATGAGTAATAAGAATAAAAAGACCCCCTGCGAAACAACATAAAGAGAGTTGCTGATAAAATCCGGGGAGTGTTAAATAAACTGTGTCAAACCACATTTTTAGCTCAACTCAATTTTCAATCTTCCAGGAAAGAAAATGTCAAGCTGAGATATGGCTACTGCCCAATCATGCACAGGCATCGTCCATTTTTCCTCTGCCTTCTTTATAGCACAATATACCAACTTATACAAGGCATTTATGCTGGTAAATGAGCCCTTGGTCT
>NZ_JACVWV010000150.1 GCF_014534705.1 Wolbachia endosymbiont of Pentalonia nigronervosa
CTTCTGGAGTAGTGTGAGTTCTAGCTCTGTAGGTGATTTCATAACTGCTGCCAGGAGCTGGTTCTTTTCCAGGTAATGACCAATCTACATCTCCTGACTTTAGCTTATAATCAGCGTTATTTTCATAGATAACGTTGCCTTGTTTTATCTGAATGATCTCAAGTATAGCAAAATCAGGTATTGGGTCAGCAACTCCAGAGTATGAACCGTGAGTTAGAGAAATAGTCTTCTGTACGGTAATATCTACTTTTTTGATTTCTTTTACAGGAAAATCATTGACCTTGAGCTCCATAACTCTGTTGCTATTTGGCTGAAAAGAGTGAGGTTCTGATTCAACTAACTTTATGTCTGGATCTTCATCAAAATAAACTCTCAAGCTATGAGGAAGTTCAATTTCGTAGCCATCAACGTGAGCTTTGCCTTCATTAATCACAAAAACCTGTTTTCTTTCACCCATTTGGCTTTCCCGTTGTAAAAACATTACTTCAAGGCCATCTACCACATAAGAACCATTAGCTTCACGATCATATCTGGCAAGTGCTGTAGTCACTATATTTGCTTGTGGTGGCGGTGAATGCTCTATCAGTACTCCGTTTTCAATGTTGTAAATTGGATAAAATTCTCCTGCAGTATTAATAGTCACACCTTCTGCCTGAAAACCCCAAATAATATTAGCTTTAAGCCTTGCTGCTCCAACTTCTTGATAATTTCTTGTACCAACCGCAGGATCACGAAGATTTTCATCCTCCAACTCTGTAATAGTTGATTCAACATAATAAACACCAACACGAACTGTGGAATTTGTTGGAATCTTAAACTCTGTTTTTTCAACTTCTCTTACGCAGCCACGAAGGTATATTTTACCAGTTTCAAGGGTAACTTTACCTGTTTCAGCGTCTACAATACAATCAGCTCCACTGATAACATCACCATCCTTAAATATTGCATCACCAATACCTTTAAGCTTGGAGAGTGCATAATCTTGCATTTCATTTAACTCAGCAGATTGCAGGCCTCTACCAGCTAAAAATAAACTCTTTTCGTATTTTTTGTCAGGATTAAAACGGTTATAATAACTACTTAACGTCATAGAATTAGAATGTAATAACAAAAGAAAAAGCTTCCCGAGTTGCTGCAGTTCTGATAAGTGGTACTGTATGCTCCAAAACCAGTAAAATTCCAGGATTTTCTACATCTTTTGGCTCGAAATACCTCTGTCCTGGTGGAAGTTCTTTTTTCACTTTGGTACCAACCATAACCCCAATCTCTCTGATCACTTGATTTGCTGCATCCGTGAAATCAAAGCTACATTTTAGATATAAATTATTGGTTGGTACATTTGCTGGCTTAAACCGTCCGGAGGGAGTAATCAATTCTCCATTCTCATCACCTGTGCAAAAGAGAATTTCATCAATGGTGCGCCTTCCCACTTCTTTCAGCAGCTTTGTAGAGGTAATGGGCTCTGCTGGTGTGCTGT
>NZ_JACVWV010000151.1 GCF_014534705.1 Wolbachia endosymbiont of Pentalonia nigronervosa
TGCAAAATCTTAGTACCTAATGTTGTGTGAGCAATTGTACCAATAACCGATAGAAGGAGTGATCTATTATTTCTGGTTCTATCTATTTTATTAGCAATTTTTTTCAAAGCCATTTCAACATCTTTCATACTGACTCCTAAAAAAGCATTTTATACTACAGTCTATAGCATCACAGGTTATCTAATTATTAACTCTATATGCTCGTGTAGATTTAATATATGCGCACAACAAGCCACTGTAGCGAGTATTTTGCATATAAAAAGAGACATATTTATATTAATATATCAGCTTAGTTTATTAAGTATTTTGCGTAAGTTCCATCAGCTTCTTTTGTTAACATATATTGCACAATTCATCTATTATAGCTTGATTATTCTCTACCATTTCGTATGCCTCTTGTTGAAGATGCTCGATATTTTGGGGCGTAGTGTCATCCATTTCAGCCGATGCTATCTTGAGCTGTGACTGTATTCTTATGTATTTATCACCCATTACTTGTTCTAGTTGATAATCAACACAGTCCAATCCAGAGGCAAACATTACATTTATTAGCGGCTTTATCCAACTAATCTTGCCGAATCTTCTTGAATTAGCATACTCTATACTTCTAGCCGTCCTGCCAGTGCCAAGTGACAAAATTACAATATCATCATTTGGAAATAATCTTCTTCCACTTGCATACGCACAAGCAGCAGGATTATTGGCAAACACCCCTCCATCCACTAATATTCTATCTATCTGGTTAATTTCTAAATGTTTTGGTATGAAATAGGTAGGTGCTGCTGTTGTAGCTCTGAGTGCATCTTTTAACTTAATGTTTTCTCTTTTCCAGCTTTTAAAGAAAAATGGACAGTTATTTTGAATGTCATAACTGGTAAGTAGTAGATTACTTGAAATGTCAGCAGTAGTACTTTTGCCGAAGTATTTATCAAGAATGAATTCTATATTTTGATATGAGTACTGAGCACCATTAAACCATGAAGCGATCGATTTTCTCCAAAACGATGATTTAAAAATATATGGTCCATATTGTTGATAAAGTTCAACCAAATCATTGGCTGAGTATTGAGGACTTCCTTTGTTATTTTTTTTACATAAACCAGCTACAACAACTCCACCTGTTGAGGTTCCTGCCATCAGGTCAAAGATTTGGGAAATAGGTTTTTTTGATCTTTTTTCTATTTCTGTTAGTATTATAGCTGGTATGATACCTCTTATTCCTCCACCATCAATGGATAGTATAAATTTGGTCATAATGTTTAGATGTTTTTTATCTTTTTTAATATGTGTAGCTTTATCTGGGTGCATTTGTCCGAAAACTTCTGTTTGTTTCACGCCTGGAGAAAATTGCACTGCTAAAATAATCAATGAAATTGACAATTCTCAAAAATATGTATACATTCAGGCATACGAGTTCACTTCCAAGCCAATTGCAAAATCTTTGATTC
>NZ_JACVWV010000152.1 GCF_014534705.1 Wolbachia endosymbiont of Pentalonia nigronervosa
TAAACTCTATTCTATACTACAACAACGTTTATAGCACAGGCAGAGAAGTGGTTTTATGAAATAATCTATTAATAACTTGACATGCTTATATGTATACTGATATCATCAGGCCTTCACGCCCTGGTGTTTTTGACATAAAGCCTCTCTTTAATTACATAGTGGTGATCTTCATCAGTATGCCAGGGCGATGGCACATTGGTAGTGGATTTGATTGAGTATGTAAATCTGTTCCTCTATCAAATCTTCTTGGCTCTTGTTTTGCATATAGTGGTTGCCCTAAAGTATTCACCGTCTCATTAAAATCCGCTGGAGCAAAGTAAGTGGTGAATGTATTTGCTGTACCCAGTGGAAAACAGTGTCCTGCATCTTTTTCAATAAATCTTCTTACATTCCCTTCAGAATCCGTAGCTTGCCCTCTATATTCCTCAAATGTAATGCCACAGAATGTAAATCCAGATCTCATATCATCTCTCAAGGCTGCTCCTTCTTGCCATCTCTCATATGCTTCTTTGACTTTGGCGTGAGAAGTTAAAGCATCAAAAAATTCTGGACTTACCAGCGCATGCACTTTTTCCATGTATTCACCACTTAAGTTATCTTCTATGTGTCGTAGTACTTCCATACACTTCTTTTTCACATCAGTAGTCGCAGTGCCAAGAGCAAAATTTACTACTTTTGGCGTAATTTCAAATTCATTGTAAAGGTTTAATAGTTCAGAGCCATCTGCATCAAGAATAACCCCCTTCAATGCCCCCATACGTAAGTGTTCCAAAGTAATAGCGTGTTTATTTCTCATTGTTTGCAAATGATCGGTTATTACATCAGCGAGTGCTACAAGTTCATTTTCTGAACCAAAGGCTCTTATTCCTTGAACTTCCTCTGGCAATACTACATCATCGTGTGGAATATGTGGAATTGTAAAAGTTCTCACCTTTCTTTTTCCTCTTTTGCCGACTGTTGCTGGTGCTCCTGGAACTTGCGTTGGTAATAAACTTAACACTCCGTTTTGCTCTTCAATAGTAATGTGGCGGTATCTCACTGATTTACTTGGAAACAATTTTAAACTTTCTGTTCGACCAAAATTAATTGGCAATATGTTAATGGCTCCAGTTAAAGCTGTCATGCTAAATGCTGGATTTGTAAATGGATTTTGCATATGAATTCCCCCTAAATTAGACTGCTTTTCGAATGATGATTCCGCGTGTTTCAAGTTCCTTGATAGCCTTGGTTTTCTGCTCTTCTGTGATACCTGTTGGCCAGACAATAGCATGATCAGCAAGCAAAGCTATTCTGGTAATTACTACCGCTTTGGTGTTTTCTTTTGCATTTAAATTACTTGTCTATTGCTGTTTGCGTGCCATCTGTGGCAGTTGGATTTAAGACTTTAATTAGATTATCTTTGCTATCTAAGCCAAC
>NZ_JACVWV010000153.1 GCF_014534705.1 Wolbachia endosymbiont of Pentalonia nigronervosa
TAAGGCAGAGCAACCTAGAGAACAAGCTACATCGGAAGATTTAATTGCAAAGTATAAAAAATACCAAGCTGAAGTACTGGAAATAGCAAGGTTGTGTAACTTGTCCAAAATGCCAGAGAGAGTTTGTTGAGCAAGGAAAAAATGTTGAAGAAGCGCGAGATATTTTAATGTCAATTCTGGCAGAACGAACAACAAAGACTGAAATTTTAAGCACAATACCACAAAATTCATCAGAGGACTTGATGATGCAGGCAGCTAAAACCCGCCATAATAGCTAATTATAAAGTAGTACCGTGGCGATACAAACACAGAACCGCCGTATATAACACTAACAAAAGCGGCGGTAAAACAATTAAGGAGGAGAAACGTTTATGAGTTGTATAATTGAACAAAATAACCTAGGTGACCTATTAAAGTACGAGGCATCAAATCTTTATTCACGAGAGCAAATAACAGTAGCCAAGGGGCAAAACCTGAAGCTAGGAACACTCGTTGGCTTAGATAGTAAAGATAATCTGATAAAAGCTCTAAATCCAACTGCAACAGATGGAACGCAAACAGCAATAGACAAGTAATTTAAATGCAAAAGAAAACACCAAAGCGGTAGTAATTACCAGAATAGCTTTGCTTGCTGATCATGCTATTGTCTGGCCAACAGGTATCACAGAAGAGCAGAAAACCAAGGCTATCAAGGAACTTGAAACACGCGGAATCATCATTCGAAAAGCAGTCTAATTTAGGGGGAATTCATATGCAAAATCCATTTACAAATCCAGCATTTAGCATGACAGCTTTAACTGGAGCCATTAACATATTGCCAATTAATTTTGGTCGAACAGAAAGTTTAAAATTGTTTCCAAGTAAATCAGTGAGATACCGCCACATTACTATTGAAGAGCAAAACGGAGTGTTAAGTTTATTACCAACGCAAGTTCCAGGAGCACCAGCAACAGTCGGCAAAAGAGGAAAAAGAAAGGTGAGAACTTTTACAATTCCACATATTCCACACGATGATGTAGTATTGCCAGAGGAAGTTCAAGGAATAAGAGCCTTTGGTTCAGAAAATGAACTTGTAGCACTCGCTGATGTAATAACCGATCATTTGCAAACAATGAGAAATAAACACGCTATTACTTTGGAACACTTACGTATGGGGGCATTGAAGGGGGTTATTCTTGATGCAGATGGCTCTGAATTACTGAATCTTTACAACGAATTTGAAATTACACCAAAAGTAGTAAATTTTGCCCTTGGCACTGCGACTACAGATGTGAAAAGAAAGTGCTTAGAAGTACTACGACACATAGAAGATAACCTA
>NZ_JACVWV010000154.1 GCF_014534705.1 Wolbachia endosymbiont of Pentalonia nigronervosa
ATTATATATCTTATTGCATTAATAATCGCTCTAATATCGTGTTTTCTTGGCCTTCCTATTGCCCCTTGTGCAACGTATGGCTCTAGTATTTCCCATTCTTTGTCACTTATGTCACTTGGATACATTTTTTTACCTCTTAATTCTACATTTGCTTTAGTATATTTATCTTTTCATTTCTTTTCAAGACATCTTCTTAGACTTTTGATAGCAATATGTAATAACAACACATACCACTAGTATCGTAAACCATACAAAATGTATTTTATCTTTTTCATTATATTCCAGTTTATTCATACTCAGCAGTTTCTTCATATTAAATAGACTATTTACTTATTTTTTCTTAACACCGTTTTCATTTACTTAAAGATGCAGATAATGTAGTAAGATAACCAGAACTATTTAAGGTATGCTCTGCTCTATTGACTATCCATTCGCCATCTACTGCTTGATTAAAGCCTATAAGATTAAGTTTTGCCTCTGCAAATATTTGAGGATTACCTGGCATTGTTATCTCTAAAGTTTCATTGCTGCGTTTTAATTGTTTTAGCTTGGCATTTGCTGCACTTACTGCTGACTCTGCATTGGGGTAAATTTCCAGCATAATATAACTTGGTTCACCGCTACCAACCATTTCTTTAATAGTCTCACCCTTTTCATAACTATGCCACTTTGCTATTACGGAATTGTACTTATCACGTACGGTAAAATGTACTTGCCAGTTAGTTGTGTCTTGAGGCTTAATAGTCGTTGTCCCTAATGCCTTTCCTGTTGCTGATTTTGCCATATTTTTGGGAATGAATAGTATGTACCCTCCAGCTAATTTTGCCATTGCTTCTCGCTCTACTGCTATTTTTGTTAACAGACTTATGTCGCTCTCCTCAGTTTGATTAATGTGAGGTATAAGTACATCTTTAAATTCCTCTGCAACTTTGTATCCATACCCATGTTTATGTGCTATTTCTTTTACTAAATCACTTAGTGTAATCTGGTGCCATTCCCTAGATACTTTTTCTTTTAATGATATTCTCAAATTTGTTGCATGGGCTTTGATTAGTAGAGTTTTAGGTGGTCCTTGCATTGTAACTTCATTGACTGTATATATACCCATTGGCAACACACCTGTTTCTCTATAACCTAGAGCGATATTTAATTCATTTGGAACATCTACATCTTCATTTTCATAGTTGACACATACTTCTGCTACATCATCAATTGTTCCAGATTCATCAGTAAGGTGTATCGATATCACATGGTTCTTTATTTCTTCAATGCTAAATTCAGGTTTCATTCCCATACCTTTAAAACAGATTTCTTCAATGGCTCTTTTATTATAGGCAGCTTAATCTTCAACCCTGATGGTAAAGAACCATTATACTTTGCAAGACCAGGATT
>NZ_JACVWV010000155.1 GCF_014534705.1 Wolbachia endosymbiont of Pentalonia nigronervosa
CAAAGCAATCTGAGAATAATTTCTCTATATTTTTCAATTTGCTGTTATTTTTATCAAGATTCCAGGCCTGTGGCACATTGGCAGTGGATTTGACTGCGTATGTAAATCTGTTCCTCTATCAAACCTTCTTGGCTCTTGTTTTGCATATAGTGGTTGCCCTAACCGTCTCATTAAAATCTGCTGGAGCAAAGTAAGTGGTAAATGTATTTGCTGTCCCCAGCGGAAAACAATTTCCAGTATCTTTCTCAATAAATCTTCTCACATTGCCGTCTGGATCTGTAGCTTGTCCTCTATATTCCTCAAACGTAATGCCACAGAATGTAAATCCTGATCTTATATCATCTCTCAAGGCTGCTCCTTCTTGCCATCTCTCATATGCTTCTTTGACTTTGGCGTGAGAAGTTAAAGCATCAAAAAATTCTGGACTTACCAGCGCATGCACTTTTTCCATGTATTCACCACTCAAATTATCTTCTATGTGTCGCAGTACTTCTAAGCACTTTCTTTTTACATCAGTTGTTGCTGTGCCCAGGGCAAAATTTACTACTTTTGGGGTAATTTCAAATTCATTGTAAAGATTCAGTAATTCAGAGCCATCTGCATCAAGAATAACTCCCTTCAATGCCCCCATACGTAAGTGTTCCAAAGTAATAGCGTGTTTATTTCGCATTGTTTGCAGATGATCAGTTATGACATCAGCCAAGGCTACAAGTTCATTTTCTGAACCAAATGCCCTGATTCCTTGCACTTCTTCAGGCAACACTACATCATCGTGTGGAATATGTGGAATTGTAAAAGTTCGAACCTTTCTTTTTCCTCTTTTTCCCACTGTTGCTGGCGCTCCTGGCACTTGGGTTGGTAATAAACTTAACACTCCATTTTGCTCTTCAATAGTAATGTGTCTAAATCTCACTGATTTACTTGGAAACAATTTTAAACTTTCTGTTCGACCAAAATTAATTGGCAAAATATTCATTGCTCCAGTTAAAGCTGTCATACTAAATGCTGGATTTGTAAATGGATTTTGCATTTTTTCTCCCCTTTTTTTCCCTAATAATGATGTTTTTAGTAGCTTGTTAGACTCCTTTACGGATAATGATTCCTCGTGCCTCAAGTTGCTTTATTGCTGCTGTTTTTTGCTCTTCAGTAATATTTGTTGGCCAAACTACAGCGTTATCAGCAAGTAGTGCTATGCGAGTAATTATTACTGCTTTATTTGCATTTATGTCGCTTACTATTACACCTATCGCTGTTTGCGTGCCATCTGTGGCAGTTGGATTTAAGACTTTAATTAGATTATCTTTGCTATCTAAGCCAACGACTGTTCCAAGTTTTAAATTCTGCTCCTTGGCTACTGTTATTTGATCTCGTGAGTAAAGG
>NZ_JACVWV010000156.1 GCF_014534705.1 Wolbachia endosymbiont of Pentalonia nigronervosa
ACCTGCTATCCCCACAGTAAATTCGATGATCACCTAAAACCCAAAGATCTCCAGGTTTTGTTATTTCTACCTTTTTATTATCGCTATCTAAGTGAGATAAATCTTCTTCTTCGCCGCTTTCTCCATCAACATTGTCAAGAAAACGTTGGATTTTTTCCAGTTCAAACCCAGTTAACTTCAGATCAAAATTTAAGTCTTCTAATTCCTGCAATTCAAGTTTTAATAGATCATCATCCCAAGCTGCCCAATTTGCTGATTGATTGGCAAGTAACCTAAAAGCTTTAGTTTGTGCTTCACTTAAATTATCGCTAAGAACCACCGGAACACTCTCCATGCCAAGTTTTCTTGCAGCTTTAAGGCGTAAATGGCCATCAACCACCGTGCCATCGCTTTTTGCAACTATTGGAATACGAAAGCCAAACTCCCGAATAGACGCGCACATTCTGTTTACCACAACGTCGTTTTTCCGGGGGTTGCGGTCATATTCGGTGAGGTTTTTTATTGGATAGTAATGCAGTTCTAAATTCATTATTTACCACAGAGTTAACATTTTAAATCATTCTGACGCTAAAAAAAGCCCGAGGTCGATCCACCCAGTTCGCGTGTAAGGAGAGAAGGACCCTAAGATTTTAATAAAAAGGATTAATATATGGCGATTTATTTATTATTATAGTTAAATTATTCATTTACTTTGCTTCTTATTTAAGATTATTATTTAGTAATTTAAGATATGATTTCTAGTCTGAGTATGTAAAAATATTTAAGAGTATTTCTTTAAAACTTAAAAACATTTCTTTATATCTTCATATTCTTTATTAACCCACATCATCAAAGCAAGACTATCAGCCTCATTATCATCTATCGGATTAAAACCTTTTTTTCGTATTGCTTCAATCACTTTTTTCTTATCTGCATTGCCGGTACCAGCTATGAAACGTTTGATAGTCTTAACCGGAACACCTTGAAATGGGATATCATTTTCCTCACACCAAGCAGTCAAGTGAGCTAAAAACCCTCCATAGCAATGAGCTGCATCAGTGCCTAAATGTCTCCTAACTTCCTCAAAATACACTGCTTCAATGTTTGGAAATTTTTCTTTCATCTCATTAAGCCACCTACGAAACTTTAAGAATACCATTCCACCACCACTAAAACGACTACCATGAAAGCTTTCACTGCCACTTTGAATTACTCCATCATGCAGAATAGCCCAGCCGGTTTGTTTGCCTAGATCTAGTGTTAGTATTGACATTTATTTTCCTATTACGATATCAACCAGTTTTTGAATTAAAAATCTATTGCTCTCATCATTAAAGTTGCTAAATTAAAGTTCAGTAGCACAGATTCCTAAAATATCGTCTGGTTCCT
>NZ_JACVWV010000157.1 GCF_014534705.1 Wolbachia endosymbiont of Pentalonia nigronervosa
TCTAACTTTTTTCCAGTATTTGCATTCATTCCTTGCATACATTCTTTCACTTTTCCTGACTTAGTACTTGGAGTCGTTCGTATTTCTCACGTGCTATAGTGATAGCCTTTTTTAGTCTCTTCTCAAGGATTTCTTTGGGAGGAAGCTGCGTTAAATACTGTGCAACGTGAATATTGGATCCGTCAAGTTCAAGGTATTCTATGTCCTCTTGATCCTTATCAGCACATAAAATAATTCCTAGCGGCTTTCCCTCACCAGGTTTCTTTTCATTTTTATCCAACCAATTCAAGTACCATTCCATCTGTCCCTTATATGCTGGCTCAAAGCGACCTATTTTTAACTCTATTGCAATGAGGCATTTTAACCCTCTATGAAAGAATAACAAGTCTAAATATCTATCAGTTTTTTCAGTACTCATCCTTTTTTGACGTGTTACAAAACAAAAATCATTACCAAACTCTTGCAAAAACTTTGTCAATTCATCCAAGATCGTATTTTCTAGGTCATTCTCACTGTAACTTGATGGTAATTCTGCAAAGTTAAGAAAGTATGGGTCGTGAAAAATGAATTCCGGTGCTAACGTATTTTCTTCACGTAACTTTTTTATACTTTGTTTTATACAGTCCTCTGGTTTTTTTGCCAACGCTGTACGTTCATACAACATAGTATCTATCTTACTACGTAGTGTTCTCACACTCCATCTTTCAATACGACACATTTCTAGATAGTAGCTGCGCTTTAAGTCATCAGAAATTGCAATAATTTCTATAAAATGTGACCAACTCAATTGTTGTGACAGTGTCGCGACAATTTCTTGATCAGGAAAGAATTTAGAAAATTGCACCATCCGAAACAATGAAGCTCTATCAAATCCACGTCCATACTTAATCTGAAGTTCCTTTGCAAGTTGGAAGATGATTCGTTTTCCATAGTCTGCACGTTTGTGCTTTAAAATACCTTGATCAATTCTGAAGCCAATCTCCCAATTTAACAATACTAGAGTAGAATTGAACTGTGTAGCAAGATGATTTTTTGCTCTATCTATTAAATGACTAATATCTCCTAATAGGCTAGTAGTTATATCCATATTCATAACTTTTTTGGTAAAATTCATTATAGCACATGTTAGTCTTTACCCCGAAAAAACATCACTGCTACCACTTATCACCTTGGAACCACAGGATACTAAATCTCCAACTCTTCCAACTCCATAGCCATTAGCAAATACTATTTTCGATCCTTCAGTTAATATTTTTTCTTCACTAAAACTATCTCCTTGCCTGCAAATTGGCTTATCATTCACAAAAACGTCTCTGCTTCCACTGACGCAAAAATGTGGCCTTTCTTCCATACAATGATCTCCTT
>NZ_JACVWV010000158.1 GCF_014534705.1 Wolbachia endosymbiont of Pentalonia nigronervosa
GAAACCATCTTTGGTACAATTTCAAAGCATTATATCCTATCCCACAGCACTTACTTCCACCAATTAAGTTTGCTAAAGCACAGGTGGTATTATCAGATAGTTGGAAGTTGGGAGAAATAAACGCTTGTTTTCCGGTTACGAGTGTAGAAGAAGAAGGAGGTGGGTTGTATTTAAGTGATAACAAACTATCTGAACAAACTTGGAATTTAAAATATAAGCCAATTTTAGAAAGATTCAGCATTACTTATCGCTATGATGTAAAGAATTTTACTGATCAAAAAATAATAGAATCTAATTTAACAGAATATCACGTTAATTGTGAAAATGATAAAAATCCAGAACAAAATGATCCAATTCATGAACTAGCAAAGCACATATTAGTATTTTATCCAGGAGTTTTGACTTGGCACGAACACAAGCATTTGAATAGGTCTTGAAACAATGTACAGCCCATTTGTTATCATATTAATTATACAAGTTAATATATTAAAATAGATCTAATATTCCATCTCTGATTGTAAAAAACACCTTACATTACTCGTTTAAATAGAATATAATTAAGTAATAGCAGTAAATAAAAGAAATTTATCTGGCGTAAAATAGGCAATAATTTGGGAGGTTTTTATGTATAAATGTGCAATTTACACAAATAAAAATAATCTAATAAGTACAGAAAAACAAAGGTTAGTATGCCAAGACTTTGCAGTTAAAAGAGGCTGGAAAGTATTGAAAAAAAGATATGATGATTCTTGTGATGAAAGCGTGTCAGCATTAGCAAGACCAGGAATGAAGGAGTTGTTTAAAGATATAGAAGCTTGTGAAGTAAACTATGTACTTTTTTACACACTCGATTGCCTGACAAGATCAGTTGAAGAGTTGGCAGAGATACTGTGCTTATTTGAAGAGCGTGATATTTTTTTTAACGATATCAAACCGGTGGAGTTTTCAGTTGAAAATGGGAAATGATGCAACGACAATAGCAAGTTTTATGAATGCAGAGCAAGAGAAAAAACATGTTAAAAACAAAAAGGGGGATAAATGAAAGAATCTGTAGAACAAGAAATATTATCATTAGCAAGTAAGGCATTATCAGAGCTAAAGAAAGTGTGGAAAGAGCTATTTCAATCAGAAGCCCCACCATATTGCCGAAAGTATTTGATAAGACGTATAGCATATCGGTTGCAGGAAAAAGCATATGGTGAATTATCAAGTAAATCAGCTAAAAAACTTAATGATCTAGCTAGCCAAATGGAAGAAGGAAAAAGCATTATCAATAGTAAACTACCAAGGCCAGGAACAAAGCTTATACGTGAATATAAAGATGAAAATCATGAAGTGTTAGTGACCG
>NZ_JACVWV010000001.1 GCF_014534705.1 Wolbachia endosymbiont of Pentalonia nigronervosa
TCCTGTTCGCCCTATCCACATCACTGCTGCTATGAACTTTCTGTTGTCCTTTGCACTCCTTCCACTATCCCCTTTCTTTCCGGGTAAACTCTCCTTTATCCTTTCCCATTGCTTATCTTTTAAGTCGTATAACATCCTTAGCTTCTCTCAAAAATTGTTATTATAACTCCTTTCTTTTTGAATGTCTACACTACCTAATGGTACAGGAATAATTACCTCAACATCATGAAATATATCTTTATGAGTTTGATACATCCACTTTGCAAAAATTTTCACATAATTTAAATTATCGAAAAACTTAAAGTTTACTATCATATTTTTACTATTTTGATCATAGGCAAAAACTGATCTTAATACCTTGAATTGCGGGGGATTAGCAATGCATTTACCACACGTATAAATGTTGCCTGCAATTACTGAGCCACAAACATTGCAGTAGTGTTTAGTTAAAAAATTGATTTTTTTGTTACATTCATTGCATAAATCAAGATTCTCACCAATGATGCACTCACAACTTGCACATACATTAGGAAATATTAGATTTTTAGCTTTGGTCAGTAGTGCAAAGCTCATAATTTAAATTATATTAATATAATAACTATATTATATAATAATTTTAGTATTATTTAAGCTTAAAAAACGTATATGATAAAGTAATTTCACTTAAATCTTTAGTATTATGATCACGCATTATTTCAGGATCTACAAAAAAAGATACTGGCATAGCCGTCTTTTGTCCTGGCAACAACATTTGCTCTTCGAAGCAGAAACATGCAACTTTATTGAAATACTTACCTGCTTTAAAAGGTGTGACATTGTATACAGCCATTCCATACAGAGGCTGGTCAGATAGATTTTTTGCATAGTAGAAAGCTAAGCTTTGTTCTCCTATTTTTGTATCAATGTAATTAACTTCCGGACTGAACTCCCAAGGTAAACCAGGTATCACATCAGCATTAAAATAAACCCTAAGTTTTTGATCAGTTGTATTTACTGTTGCATTGATCACCTTTTTTGTCGTACCACCATACCCGGTAGCCTTACAAAAGATACTATATAGTGGCACTGATGCATATGCAAAACATAGCATTGATATCACTAATGATACTAAAAAGAAAACTATAGATTTATTCTTCTTAGAAAAGAAGAACATCTAATATCTATTTCTAATCTCTATTATTAAGCAGGTTTAGTAACCTGAGTAAATTGAGAAATATGTTGATAAAGTCGAAATAAAGACTAGTTGCACCTAATATTGCCAATTTCGTAGTTGCAACTTCTGATCCATCATTGAACCTATAATAAACGTCTTTAATTCTTTGAGCATCATACGCAGTCATTAAGGTAAATACTATTACTGATACAAACGATACTGCAAAATAGAGCGAACTGCTTCCAAGAAAGAAATTTACTAGAGACGCAATAATTAATCCCCAGACTCCCATAATGAGAAAAGAACCCATACTTGTTAAGTCCTTTTTTGTATTATTACCATACAGAGCCATAGAACCGAACATTATTGCTGTAATGAAAAATGCTCTTGTTATATTTGCCGCAGTATATTTTATAAAAATATACGACATAGAGGCCCCCATTAAGGCTGAAAACGCAAAGAACATGACAATCGTGGCTTGAGCGCTAAGTTGTGGAAGTTTATAATACATGAAAAATACTAGCACAATTGGAGAGAACATTACCATGAGTGATAACATAGGATTAGAATGTATCACTTGGAATAAACCAGAAGACACAACAAAAAATGCGACCAATCCCGTAACCCCAAGAGCTAAGGCCATATAATTATATACCTTAATTAAATAATCTCTTAGTCCAGCACTATAGTAAGCACCCTGAGAGCGGATATCTTGTTCATTTTTCATATAAGACATAATTCAACTCCTTTCATCACCTAGTAGCAAAACATATTATAATACAAAATTACATTTTTATCAAGTTAAGAGTTACAATGATCTATTCTACCTTAACTAAAAATTCATTAATAACTTTTCTCTAAATTACCTAATATAAGTTTACTCTTTACGCATTGCCCTACCAGCACGCTTACGTTCATTAGGGTCAAGGAATTTCTTTCGTAAACGTATAGATTTTGGTGTTACTTCCACCAATTCATCATCATCTATATACGCTATCATATCTTCCAGTGTCATTATTTTCGGTGGAGTGAGTTTAATAGCTTCATCACTTCCTGATGCCCTTACATTTGTTAACTGTTTGCCCTTTAGCACATTTATTTCCAAGTCATTATCACGACTGTGCTGACCAACAATCATACCACAATACACTTTATCTTGTGGTTTGACAAACATTGTTCCTCTATCTTGTAAGTTGAAAATTGCGTACGCCACAGCTTCACCTTTATCTGTAGAAATTAAAACGCCATTCCTCCTACCAGAAATTGAACCTTTATGTACAGCATAACTATGAAATAAACGGTTAATTATCCCTGTACCTCGAGAGTCAGTTAAAAACTCCCCCTGATACCCAATGAGTCCTCTTGATGGCACTAAAAATGTCAATCTTGTTCTACCATTACCAGAAGGCCTCATATCAATAACTTCACCTTTACGGAAGCTAAGTTTTTCCATGATAATTCCGCTATATTCATCGTCCACATCAATAACTACTTCTTCAATAGGTTCAAGTTTTTTTCCACCTTCTTCTTTAAATAACACTCGAGGGCGTGAAACAGAAAGCTCAAAACCTTCCCTTCTCATATTTTCAATCAACACCCCAAGCTGTAATTCACCACGTCCTCCTACTTCAAATGCTTCACCACTTGGTGTTGGAGTCACAGTAATTGCAACATTGGTCTCTGCTTCTGCATATAGACGATCTTTTATAACAGTGGAAGTAAGTTTTGTACCCTCCTGCCCAGCAAAAGGTGAGTCATTAACACTTAGAGTAATTGCCATTGTTGGCGGATCAACAGGAGTTGAACTTATTGCAGTTGTTACTTCTGGTACCGCTATAGTATTTGAAACTGAAGCTTCTTCAAGCCCTGCAATTGCAATGATATCTCCTGCTACAGCCTCCTCTACTGGAATACGTTTTAACCCAGAAAATGATAGTAACTTTGTTAATCTTCCACGCTCAATTATCTTTCCATCTAGATCAAGCACCTTAAGATCTGAATTAACCTTTGCAACACCTTGATAAACCTTACCTGTTAGTATTCTTCCAAGAAATTTATCAGATTCAAGTAATGTAACCAGCATAGCAAATGATGCATCTTGATCATAACTAGCAGGTTTTATATAGTCCAAAACTGTTGAAAATAAAGGAGCTAAATCTTTCCTTTCATCAGAAAGCTCTTTAGCACACCAACCATTTCTCCCTGAAGCATACAGCACAGGAAATTCTAACTGTTCGTTTGTTGCATCTAGATTGAAAAAAAGTTCATATATTTCATTCAATACTTCATCAATTCTACTATCGGGACGATCAACTTTATTGATTATTACTATCGGCTTTAAATTTGCTTTTAGTGCCTTCGATAACACAAACTTAGTTTGTGGCATTGGACCTTCTGCAGCATCAACCAACAACAACACTCCATCTGCCATACATAACACTCTTTCTACTTCTCCACCAAAATCTGCGTGTCCTGGAGTATCTATAATGTTAATTTTTTCTTCATTCCACATAATTGATGTGCATTTTGCAAGTATAGTAATCCCACGCTCACGTTCTTGATCGCCACTATCCATTATTCGCTCTTGAATCTCTTGATTCTCACGAAATGTACCACTTTGTTTTAGCATATTATCAAGTAAAGTAGTTTTACCGTGGTCAACGTGAGCGATGATTGCGATGTTGCGTATTGATTTAAATCCCATTGCCATAAATTTTAAAATTATAATTGTAACATATAAGATTTAATTTTATAACAAGTTTTGCAATAAGTCTAGTATTGCTTTCATAAAGAAATTAGATCACTTGAAAAACCTATTTCTGATGGTAGTGTTGCAGTCAAAGCTTGTCTATGCTTCTCAAACACATCCAAGAGACACAAGGTCTATTCTCACATTTTACATGAAATATCTTGACTTTAGGCCTGTTCAGAAGCATTTTATATGTATGTGTGCCTGTAGCTCAGCTGGATAGAGCAGCAGCCTTCTAAGCTGCGGGTCGTGGGTTCGAATCCCTCCAGGCACGTTCTCTTTAGATCTATCTACACTTTCTAAATATATGATCCCAAAGCGCATTAAAAAAATCAGTGAATAATGCAGGCAAGCTTTCCTGCCTGCATTTTAAGAGGTATACTACTTACAATTACCAATGGTTTGTTTTTCCTTATGTTCTACACGATTCTGCCATTGTTTTCCATCTCCGTCTGAAGAATTTTGTGGTGGTAGCTGTTCTACAACACTCTGGCATTTCTTATCATTTCCCTCCTTTTCTTTCTCTGGGGATTTTTGTTTTTGCTGCTGTTTTACACGATTCTGCCATTGTTTTCCATCTCCTGTCTTTTCTTCTTTTGGAGGGTTTGTATACTCATGCATTACTTCAGGCATTGGAAGTTTTTCAGATCTGACAAAGAACCCTTGCTTAATCGCTTCATTTACTGACAATCCTCCTAGTGAACAGTTAATACCTATTTTTTCATTGCTATCTAACTTTGCTAGTGTCTCTTTATCCATAACTTCCACTTTTACTAGATCTTTACTCTTTTCGTTAGTATATAACCTAACTTTTAACTCTCCTGCACTAGTATGGAAAGTTAATACTACATCACTACCATCTGCAAGATTAGTGTAATTCCTCTTGCCATTATGTGTTTCAATTTCCGCTTCACTTTTTCCAATTCTTATTATATCTTTGCGTGTTTCAATTTTCACTTCATCTTTTCCACATGCTATCTTTCCATTTACTAATCCTAAATTTCTTGCCCCACCTATAACTTTTGCAACATCTATTTTACTATCTTTTGAAAATTCTAGGAAAAAAGTAGTGTTATCCATTATTGCACTATTCAATTTACCACTAATTACAGCACCTTCTGCCATCTCCACAAAGTTCCGATTGAAATTCAAATGCGTGTCATAAGCTTTGATTAGACTTGTATGTCCTCCAGGCTTTAATGCTTTATCAAAAAGCTCTAAACTATTTCTATTGCCTGATACTGCTCCTCGCAATACCAATTCGCATATTATATCACTAGCAACCTGAGGATTTTCTTCTAACTTACCAATTCTGTCTATCACAGAATCTAAAAGATAAGTCTGATTTTGATCAGTATCTTCCCTATGATATTGAATAAAATTCAACATTATTCCAGAATTAATATATTGATTTACATATTTCTGTAATTCAATCATATTCTTAACTTGCGATAGCCCATTCATGAACTCAAGTCTCATTTTATCTTGTTGTTTTAAATAAGCATCAAACAAACTTTGTGTTGCTTTTTTATCTCCTTCTTCTACCATACATACTTCTCTTTTGACCTTGACTACTCCTATCACCTTTGCCGCGTCTTCCACAAGCTTCCTTACACGATCGCATGCACTATCTTTAGGCAACGTTTCGTACACCTTTATAACACCTTCTTCGTTCCTATGACTTAAAACTGTCTTTAAATCTTCATTGCCCTTATTCTGATCAAGAAATTTTTCTAAATCTTCAACATTTTTGTTGTTAAGTCTAGGTGGAGATATCCAGTCGGTAAATTCATATGTACTGTTAATCAGCCTATATAGCTTTTCGTACAATTCTTTTTGTGTGCTACTAAAGAAGCATTCTGCGTTATAAAAATTATTATCACTTGCAATTTGCATAGGAGTTTTTTTATCATTATCCATTGCACTAAGGTCAGCTCCATTCTTTAAGAGCAAATTTACACACGCTATAGTTTCATCATTAGGACAAATATCATCAGCACAATAATGTAAAGCTGTTTTTTTTCTGTTATCCTGCATGTTTGGATCAGCTTTATTTTCCATGAGTAAACTCACAAGATCATATTTGTCAGCAATATAATGTAGAGGAGCTCTTCCTGCATGATCCTGTATGTTCGGATCAGCTCCTGCCCCTAAGACACACTTCGCTAAGTCATAGTTATGACTCATACATAGTACATGCAACAATGTTAACTCAGATTTCCCCCTTTTAAGATCAAGAACAGCTTTTAAGTCTTTATCAAAATCTTTGTTATCCTTATTGTTATCTAACAATTCTTTAAGCCCTAAAATATCATTGCTCTTGATAAAGTTAAGAAGTTTTATATTTAGCTCTTTTTGACCTTTTGGCAAATCCAGATCACACGCTTCGACACGCCATTGCAATATCACTTGATCTTCATGTTCGTATCTATGTTGATAAGTCGAATTGACAGAAGATAAACGTAAGTTTTGTTTAATGAATTCATAATAATCTTGTTCTGCTGATGAAGTGACTGCTTTCATCTGTGAACCCTTATTTTTTGGTGAAGTGATTGTTTTTGCCTTTGCCTTTGCCTTTGCCTTTGATCCATTTGTTTTTGGCGAATCACCATCGCCATCCCAATTCCAATCCAAATCATCTTGTTCAGTATGAGTTCCTTGAAAAGAATTAGCAAGAAAAGGCAAGCTTTGTATAGTCTTTGAAAATTTAGACATATTGTACCCCCTAAATTATATTATACATTAAGTATAGTATATGTTGTATGTGACATTAACGCAAGCATCAAATTCTCCTTTCATCGTCAGTTAACTGTTCTTTAAGTTTTCAACCATCATTTATAGTTTCACAATTTTGTACGTGCAAATTGTTACATGGTAGTGAATAATCAGGCATTGGTTTGTTATTTCACAGATGGATATTATTCTAGCAACTGGCGGGACGGGTGGACACATCTTTCCGGCTATCACCTTAACAAAAGCATTAAAAACTCAAGGCTATAAATGCATATTATTCACTGACAGGCAGATAAGCAGAGATACGGACATAGAGAATTATGTGCTGCCATTATGCAAACCAAGTGTTCACAAGCTTAAATTTTTTTTCTTACTGTTTTGTAGCTGCATATCAGCACTATATCACATAAGAAAGTTAAAACCCAAATTAGTTATTGGTTTTGGTAGCTACGCATCTTTTCCGACCCTTCTTGCGGCAAAAATTCTTTCAATACCTATAATTTTACATGAACAGAATGCAGTACTGGGAAGAGTAAATAGATTTTTTTTCAAGAGTGCAAAACTTGTTGCAACCAGTTTTCCAACAACCAAGTATGCACAAGGAAATAAATGTGTTGTTATTGGAAATTTTGTTGGTGAGAAAGTGTTAGAAACACAAGATATCACAGAAAATTTCAATATATTAATAATAGCAGGTAGCCAAGGTGCCAACTTTTTCGATGATGTAATAAGCAGTGTCATCTGTGATTTGCCTAAAACACTAAAGAAAAGAATCAAAGTAACGCAACAATGTACAAAGAAAAATATAAGTAAGATTGAGAATCTATATAAGAACAAAGAAATCAATTTTGAATTAAGCGAATTTTTTGATGATATAGAAAAGAAATTGGCTAGTTCACATCTAGTAATTAGCAGAGCAGGAGCAACTTCAATAGCAGAAATCACCCTTTCTAGACGTCCTGCTATATATATTCCATATCCTCACTCAAAAGATAATCATCAATTTTATAATGCAAAGCATATTGAAAACTCGAATGCAGCGGTAATAGTTGAACAGAATAGTCAAGCAAAAGAAAATTTAACGAAATTATTAGTCGACTTATTAAGTAATCCTAAAAAATTATATAATATGGCTAATAGTACTGAAAAAACAGAAATGAAGGATGGAGTGACAGAGTTTATTCAGATGTTAACACTAAAACACTTTTTTTAAGAACTTATTTCTAAATCTTTATATAAAATGGGTTATAATACACTATGTTAATTGTTTGTTGCTAATACAGAATACTATGGATTTAACAAAAGAAAGAGCAACTCCTGTAATGGAGCAGTATTTAAATTTAAAGGCTCAATATAAAGACTATTTGTTATTTTACAGGCTTGGAGATTTTTATGAGTTATTTTTTGACGATGCTATTCAAGCAGCAAAACTGCTGAATATAATATTAACCAAAAGAGGTAACTCGAACGGTAAAGATATACCTATGTGTGGTGTGCCCGCTCATAGTAGCGAATCTTATCTGCATAAACTTATAAATTTAGGATTTAAAGTTGCAATCTGTGATCAACTAGAAACAGCAGATGAAGCAAAAAAAAGGGGATATAAATCTATAGTAAAACGTGATGTGGTAAGAATCGTAACTCCAGGCACAGTGATTGAAGATTCGTTATTAGAGAATAAAAACAATAATTATCTTGCGTCTATTGTTGAAAAAGATGGCGAATATGCTATTGCTTGGCTTGAATTATCTACAGGAAAGTTTTTTTATTCTTCTGTAAGTCTCAAGACATTAGATAGTGATTTATTACGTATTTCACCAAGGGAGTTACTGATTTCCGAAAAAATGGCAGAAGAAGAAGAAATTAGGTCAATTTTAAAGAATTATAAGATATCAATCACGCAGCATGCACAGAATTGTTTTGAATACAACAGATCTCACAGAACTCTGTGTGAGTTTTATAAAGTTAAGGGACTCGAAGTTATAGGCAATTTCAACAAAGTGGAAGTTATGGCATGCGGTGCCTTACTAGAATACGTAAAAGTAACACAAAGGGGTTCTGTTCCCAGACTTGAATTTCCTAAAACTTATAAGCAACAGAATTTTATGCTTATTGATGCTTCAGCAAGGAGAAATTTAGAGTTATTTTCAACTCAATTTGGCGAAAAAAAAGGCTCTTTAATTTCAGTTATTGATCACACAGTTACAGCACCTGGCGGACGTCTATTAAAGCAGATGCTTTCTTCACCACTGGTTTGTCCTAAAGCAATTAACTTAAGGCTTGATACCGTTAAGTTTTTTGTGGACAATCACGAATTTTGTGGGAAAACAAGAGAGATACTGTCTAGTATTCCAGATATCGAAAGATCATTATCGCGTCTAATGCTAGGAAGCGGCTCACCTAAAGATCTTAATCTGTTGAAGATAGGGCTCAACAAAATTTTAAAATTATCTGAGTTTCTACATACAGTGAAATCAAGCGAAAACGAATTGGAAATCATATACAAAAGCCTAGGTGATCACAAAGATATGTGTGAATTTCTCAACAACGCTATTCTGGATAATAATGTCAGCAACGTAAGAGAAGGCGGATTTATTGATCCGAATTATAATGCAGAATTATCTGAGCTGTCTTATATATTAAATAACAGTAATAAGTTGATAACTAAGCTACGTACTTCCTATCGCGATCTTACTGGCATTGCAACGCTTAAAATACTGCATAACAACATACTCGGCTACTACATTGAAGTTTCATCGAATCATAAGATAACTTCAGATATCTTTATTCACAGACAAGGTTTGGCAAACAGTTCTCGTTACACTACCAACGAATTAAGAGAGTTAGAAAATAAAATCCTTACTGCACGTGATGCTGCAATTAATTTGGAAATTAAAATTTTTGGTGCACTATGTAGTAAAATTGCTGAAGAATATGAAAAAATTGCCCTTGCTGCCAATGCCTTAGCAAAACTTGATATCAGAACTGCATTTGCAGAACTTGCTGTGAGGAACAAATACGTGAGACCAGTTATTGATGACAGCAAGGAGTTTAATATCTTAGGTGGTAGGCATCCTGTAATTGAAGTAAATAATAAATTTATTCCAAATAGTATTGACTTGGCTGGTATACATTTAATTACAGGACCTAATATGGCTGGAAAAAGCACCTTTTTAAGACAGAACGCTTTAATTGCAATTCTAGCCCATATGGGGTCATTTGTACCTGCAGAAAGTGCACATATTGGAGTAATTGACAAAATATTCAGTAGGGTTGGTGCAACAGATAACATAGTGGCAGGTTATTCTACTTTTATGGTAGAGATGATTGAAACAGCAACAATAGTAAATCAGGCCACAGACCGTTCTTTAGTTATTCTCGATGAAATTGGTAGAGGTACCGGAGTGTACGATGGGTTGTCAATTGCTCAAGCAGTAATAGAACATATTCATGACGTAAATAAGTGTCGAGCTATTTTTGCAACCCATTACCATGAGCTCACTAAAGTGAGTAAGTATTTAGATCGTGTAAAGTGTTTTTGTGTAAAAATAAGAGAGTGGGACGGAAGGGTTATATTTTTGCATGAAGTAATCGAAGGAATTGCCGATGAATCATACGGAATACATGTGGCAAAGCTTGCCGGTTTTCCTGAATCAATTTTAAGCAGGGCGAGTGAGGTATTTCAAGATTTAGCTAAATGATTTAGTGTCCCCATCGGGGATTATAAAAACCCCTCGCCTTGAGGAGAAGGACAAGTTATAATAAGACCCCCTGCAAAACCGATTTCTGACGGCAATTTTGTTTACCTACGCTCCTCAAATACATCTAGGTGTATGGTCCCTAAGTATTCTGCGGTGCTCACCTGCGTTTCTCCTAAAACGTTTCTCGTCATAAATCGGTTTTGCAAGAGGTCTATTACAGATATAATGCACACTTCAAGCATGATATGAACTTTGAAAGAGGTCTGATGTCTGAAAAATAGGCTGGCACACCAGACATAGATCTCCTGCTGGTGCATATTTTTTCAACACTTATTTCATATTGCATGAAGCGAAAAAAGCCCTCTATTTCTCAGTTTTACTGCCATGGTTAATCCGCAACTGGGGTTTGTAATAAACTATACACATAATTAACCAAATTAAGGCAAGCAAAAACCAAGTTACTGCATATTCCAAATGTTTCATTGGCTGTATAACTAGTTTATCACTTAAGCTATCTTGCCATAATATGCACTTTTCTAGCTTTATACCCAATTCATTTGATATTTCTTCTGTGTTAAATGTAAACCACATATTTGCAGACACATCATTTTTAATAAACCAATTTTTTTTGCTATCACAATATAATACCCCTTCAGTCACTACTTTTTTCACCTTTACTTCCCTTTCTTTTTTCTCACTGGTTATTCCTTTATTGATTAACATATAATTTCCAGTGGTGAGTAGCATAGGAGATAATATATAATACCCATGTTGTCCCGCAAAAACATATAGCTCTACATTACTTAATACTCCATCAATTTTGACATGCCGGTAGTTAAACTTTTCAAGATCATCACTAATTAACAGGTGTATTATTGGAAGATTCATACTTTTTATGATATCATTCTTCCAGTTCAACCTGAACACTTGCCATAATCCTAATGAAAAAAGAAGTGTGAAGATTAAAATGAAGACTATTCTTTTTAACACTTTATACTTGCGTTCTTAAATAATTTTCAATACCCATTAATGCGATAAGATCCATCTGCTTTTCAAGCCAATGAAGATGTTCTTCTTCATTTTTCAATAATTCTTCTAGGAGCATCACGCTAACAAAATCTTTCTCTTTTTCAGCAGTAGAAATTGCTTCTCTGATATCCTTTATACCTTTATCTTCTAATTTTAAATTAGCTGACAAAATTTCTTTTATCGTGTCTTTTGTGAATTTTCCATCATATTTTGATATCTCATTTGTATCCTGAAAATTTGGTATTCCTTTCAGTAATAAAATCCTTTCCGCTAACTTATGTGCATGCTCAAGTTCTTCATTAAGCTCATCTTTCATCTTTTCCGCAAGTTTACTAATCCCATGGTTCTTAAGCACTGCAAAATGTGAAAGATATTGACGTACAGAAGTCAATTCATTTGTCAACAATTTATTAAAATGTTCTAACATTTGTTTATTCATAATTTCTCTTTAGTTTAAATATAATCTATACAATATAGATTGTCATATAGCAATCATTTAACAGCACCCCTGACAACAACTGTATCAAATAATATATCATGAAACGTTTGTCTGTTTTTAGAGAAACAAGCTACCAGATACCAACAGAGAGTGAGCAGCATTATAGAAACTTTCAATATATTCAAAACATTTATTAACGTATCTTGCTCTACAGAAAAATCAGTCAAAATGGCTATGACGCTATTTAATGAAGGAAGAAAGAACTGAGATATACTTCTATCAAATGCTAAATTTATATCTATCTTTGGATAATTCATGCTAATAGTATATATATCCATCAACTTCTGGCCAGGAGTTGCCTGAGCATTTGCAGATATAAAGTAAGTAAAGTAACTACAATTTATACACATGCATGATAAATGAAAGATCAACGGAAAATCTCTTAATAATACAGTAATCAATATGGTTGGAATTAATAAAATTACTATATCTATTAAATACGCACAAAAACGCCTTTGTATGCTTGAAATCTCAATCACAGTAGTTATTACCTATTTTCTAAATATTTTACTATAAAGTCTGTAAGTTTATCAAAACATTGAAAACATAACAAATCTTCATAACCGCTCATTGACTGATTGTATACAATAGGCAAACAATTTGCACCTTTTGCACATAAAATATCTGTAATACTATCTCCAACAAAGAACACATTTTCTTGATTTATCGGTAATGTACTTTCTTCTAATGCAAATAATACAGGAGTTATAGATGGTTTATCTTCTGTAGTATCACCTGATCCAACTATTCTAGTAAAATAAGAATCTAACTTAAAATGGGCTACTTCTTTTTGCAAATTGGTATTTTTTTTATTGCTTACTATGGCTAGATAAACATTGTGGCTTTTTAATGTTTTTAACATTTTTTCCACTCCTTGGTTTAAAGTAATATTTTGCAAGAGTGCCTTATCTAAATATTGCTGATATATTGCATTGGCTTTTTTCCACTGCTCACCAAATAACCCAACCATGTAATCTTTTCTTGATTCATGAGAGTTTCTATCCGCAGTTTGATTTCTATATCCCATTGCATTTATAGTATGCTTTATAGCATTAAAGATATTATCCTGAGTGTCAACCAGGGTATTGTCCCAGTCAAATAATACTGCTAATGGGTTGTTTGCCATTTTTTTCATTAATATATATTTCAACTTAACAAGTAAACAGTACTTTAATACAAAAGTATTAGCAAGTGCTACACTTCTTGCAGATTATGTTCACTACTCTTTCTTCAATTTAATTGAAGTGAAAAATTGATTACCATTGCGATAAATAAGTAACATAATTGCATCCTTGCTGCTTTTCTTTACTGCTAAATTAATTTGCTTTTGAAAATCACTAGTACTTTCAATATCGTTTCCATCCACTTGAATAATGATATCCCCTTTTCTAATATCACGCAGTGCAGCATTACTATTACCATTAACGTTAGTGACTACGACACCTTTCTTAGGCATATCACCTTTATTTTCCCTAAAATCATTTGGTAAATTTGAAACAGTTAAGCCTGTTATATAATCAGATTTCGATTTATCTTCCTCTTGATTATAAACATCATCTTGATTATCCCCTGTAAACTCTTCCACCACAACCTTGATATTCACTTCTTTGCCTTTTCTGAGTAGCTTAACTTGCACTTTTTTCTTAGGCTCAGTTCTGGAAACCATTTGAGGTAATTGTGTCATTCTATCAATTTGTTTGTTATCGAACTCCAGTAATATGTCACCAACTTTAATCCCGCCTTTTTCTGCAGGGCTATCTTTAATTATACTTGAAACCAACGCACCTTTTGTATCTTTTAAACCTAAAGACTCAGCAAATTCTTTTGTTATTTGTTGCACTTGTACACCAAGCCAACCATGTTTTATTTTTTTACCACTTTTTAATATATCAATGATCGATATAGCAAAATTAGATGGAATAGAAAAACCTACACCCACATTACCGCCAGATTCAGATGGAGAATAAATAGCAGTGTTAATGCCTATAACTTCCCCATTAAAATCAAATAATGGACCTCCAGAATTTCCTTTATTGATTGCAGCATCAGTTTGAATAAATTCACTCATAGTGCCAATACTAATATCTCTAGACCTAGCAGAAATAATTCCTTTACTCACAGAACTACCTAAACCAAATGGGTTGCCTATAGCTATAACTGAATCACCAACTCTTGCTTTACTGGAATCACCAAATTTAACAGAAGGAAGTGCCTTATCAGAATTGATCTTAAGTACAGCAAGATCAGTCTGTAAATCGTAACCCAGAACTTCGGCCTTGAAATAAGAGCTATCATTCATAGTTACTGTTATTTCTTTGGCATTTCTAATAACATGATAATTGGTAACTATAATCCCGTCTTTATCTATAATAAATCCAGAACCAAGAGATACTACCTCCTTATTAGTGTGAGGGCCTCTATCCATGAAAAACTGATCAAATTCATCAAAAAACCTCCTAAATTCGTCAAAAAAATTGTCCTTAGGAGCAGCAGGTGTTTTGGCTCTGTTACTATTTTCTTGTTTAATTATTTGTTCGCTTGAAATATTGACAACTGCTGGAATCAGGTCTTCCACGAGATCAGCGAATCCTTGATCACAGCTGCAAAGATTAGATTTACTAGCAGCTTCAGCGTATGAAAAGAATGAGATAAAAAAACATATAAATATAGATAAAAATTTATTTTTCATAAGTTATTTCCAACCCTTATTTAAAATATCCAAAAAACTATTATTTGGCGAAAGCACAAATCTAGTATTGTCACTCGGGAATGACTTACTGTACGCAATCATAGAACGATAAAAGTTAAAAAACTCTTCATCAACCCTAAACGCTTCATTATAAATTTTAGTAGCTTCAGCATAACCACGACCTCTTATTTCATGTGATTCTTTCACTGCACTAGAGATAATCTCTCTTCTTAATTTATCAGCTTTCGATCTAATTTCTTGGCCTGCTTGTTCCCCTTCCGCTCTAATTTCTTTTGCCTCTTTTTCTCTCTCTGTTTGCATACGGCGGAATATTGCAGAGCTATTTTCTTCCGGCAAATCTGCTCTCTTAATTCTCACATCTATTATCTCTATACCAAACTTTTCAGCTTCAGAGTAAACACCGCGCTGAATCAATTGCATAACTTCTGATCTCTTTTCATTCAGCAAACTAATCAATGAAAATCTACCTATATTTTCTCTAATATGTGCTTCCATAATTGGGTACAGCCTTCTGGTTAGCCCTGATTCATTTCTCACAACTTGATAAAAAACAATAGGCTTTATTATCTTA
The DNA here is from genome assembly GCF_014534705.1 of Wolbachia endosymbiont of Pentalonia nigronervosa. Classification (GTDB taxonomy): domain Bacteria; phylum Pseudomonadota; class Alphaproteobacteria; order Rickettsiales; family Anaplasmataceae; genus Wolbachia. The sequence goes on from NZ_JACVWV010000001.1 coordinate 15,146, forward strand.
TACTTTGCATAAGCATCTACGATAATACGCTTTTGGTCTGCAGTAATTACCTCCCTTGGAGTACTATCGGCTTTTAAATCTAGGACCCTTTTATCAAGAAACACCACGCTATTTATGAATGGTAATTTAAAATATAATCCACTCTCTCTAATATCTCTAACAACTTTACCTAATTGAATAACAATTGCTTGTTTTGTCTCAGAGACAATAAACATTGAATTAAATAGAACAATCAACAAAGTAACAAAAATAAAAGAAATTTTAACACTACGATTCATAACTATTTTCCTAAATTTGTAAGGGGTAAATAAGAGAACATACCTTTTAAATCATCAGTAACGACAACTTTATCTGCTTTATTAAAGATATTTTCCATAGTCTCAAGGTAAAGGCGATTTTTCACGAGAGAAGGATTTTGTTTATATTCCTCATAAAGAGACATAAAACGATTTGCGTTACCTTTTGCTTCATTTATTGCCTCATTTTCATATGCTTCTGCATCTAGTTTTATCTTTATCGCTTCACCTTTTGCTCTAGGTATAACGTCATTACTATAAGAGTGTGCTACATTTATGGTGCGTTCCTTATCTGCACGAGCACTTTGGACATCTCTAAATGAGTCAATCACCTTTGCTGGTGGATCGATTTTTTTCATTTGCACAGATAAAACTTCTATACCCATTTGATATCTATCAAGAATCTGTTGCAATAAAGCTCTGGCGTCTCGAGAAATTTCTGCTCTACCCTGTCCCTCTAGTGCAAAAGAAATAGTATTCTTACCTATAATTTCTCGCATAGCACTTTCAGCAGCATTCTTAACACTTAAACCTGATCTAGAATCACGCACTTTGAACAAATAATCCTTTGCATCTCTAACGCGCCATTGCACTTCAAAGTTGACGTTTACTATATTTTCGTCTCCGGTGAGCATTATACCCTCACCACGATCTATATCCCGAGTATAAGAACTGCTGACTCCAATTTCTTCGCGATTTATTTCCTTCACGTTGACTTTTAAAACCTTACCAACAGGGTAGGGGAAATGATAACGTAACCCAGATGTTTCTGTATTAGAATATTTACCGAAAGTAAGCTCCACGCCTTCTTGACTTGGGTGCACAATATAAAAACCGGTACAGACATAGATCAGCAAGATCGCAAAAATGACAAAATAAGGTTTTTTGCCTCTGTTTTTGGTTAAATAAGCAACCAAATGCTTTAAATCAGATATAGCCTTACTCAAGACATTTTCGTTATTGGGGTCTCTTGGTTTTTTACCAAAATCCCAGGGATTGTACTCATTAGACATAACTATTTGTTCTATGGTAATGTATTGATCTTACTTACCTAATCAAAAGATGCAAATATAAATTATTACTTAATTAGTAGAATATGATCATACACTTCTCTTTCTCTGTGTAGTATAGTTGACTCTATTGAAGTTTCCGGTTTCTTTTTAAATTCATCACCCTTGAGGTGTATAACATCCTCATGGCAGCTGGTGTAATACTGCAAAAGTAAACCAACCAGTATTGTAGCAATTAGCAAGATGAATATTTTTTTCATACTTTATAAATTTCTACACGTACAAGAAAAAGCGTCAAGCGAAATTATTTAGCAAAAAATTAATATTTGCAGCAAATTTAATACTAATTTAATAATTGAGAATATACAATTAAAGCATGTTTATTAATATTGAGGATACAAAATGACACACAAACAACAAAATGCCAATCCTAACGTTCAGGGAAGAGTTCACAACACTGCTCCTGTTAATGGTATAAAAGCTTCAGAAGACGATGCTAAATTCGTAAATCCAACATACGGCTGGGATGGCATGACTGGTCAAGACCAATCTGTTAGCGGTGATTCTCATCATAGTGAAGATGATTTAGATCAAATAAGTGCTGAATTACAAGTGTTAACGGAAAAATTAGATGCTGAAATACAAGCGTTAGATAATAAAGGAAACGCCCAGAGAAATCCTAGCCCAACTTGGGGTGATAATAATAATGTTGAAGCTGGATCAAACCCTGGTTTCACCGATAACTTTGCTAATTGGGACCACTTCAGTGTTACCGCGTCTCATGAACCATTTGGCGATGCTGTTAACAATCAGAGAGATGTAAAAGTTCTTAGAAACTTTGCTCCCGTTATAGCTAATCCCACTAGATTAGCAAACTTCGATAATGAATCACGTCCATACAGATCAAGTCATCTTAATGATGAAGGCTACGACAGCAGTCCTGATTATGGTGACGATTTAGACCACGAGTCAGAAGAAGGTAATAAAAAATTCAAATTCCCAAAGACAAAAGAAGAAGCCGCTGAATTGTTTGGTATAGCAGGAAAAAGATTTTCTGAATTGCCGATAGAGAAGCAAGTGATTTTGGGTGCTGCTGCAGGTGCACTACTTGCTATAGCACTTCCAGTTTTATTATTTGCTGTAGCAGTCATTGCAGCAGGTGCTGTAGTAGGCGCAGCAGGTGCTGTAGTAGGTGCAGTTGTGGGTGCAGGTTTATATGCTGGTGTAAAAACAGTTCAAGGATTTAATTGGACAGCGAAAAAAACAATTGAGGGTACTAAAATTGCTGCGGGGAAGATAGCAAGCGCTTATGCTGCTGCAGATCAAAAAGTAAGAAAAGCGACTAGCGATGGGTTACGCAGTGTAGCAAATCGGTTGGAAAAGCTGGCTGGTAAGACCAATCACCCAGAAGAACTAACGAATCTTGATGAAACTACAAAAGAAAACTGCAAGAAAGCAGTGAAAGTGCTTCAGGATAAAGTTCTTGGTAATCCAGATTTTTCACAAGAAGAACGGGAGTCTATTGTGGCAGCTACGATGGGAAAAGTAGCATTTAAGCTAGGCTTGAAGATAACAACTCAGGAGAACATTACAAAAGACCCTAATGCAACAGAATACGCAAGAGAGGAAGCACAAGAATACTGCGAACTGTGGACAAAACAGAAAAATTTTATTAGTGGTCTGAATTTTAAAAAATTGGGTAACCTTCTTGATAGTGAATACAAATCAGCGCCTAGGGATCTTTACTTATTCAAAACTGCTCTTGCTGATCATCATGGAGAAGTCAATAGTGCTGTACATGAGGCAGTACAGGAATTCTTGGAATACAAACAAGAACGTGCAAATGCTGCTTCAAATGCAGAAAGCAAACCAAAACTTTTCGGATGGTTTAAATCAAAACCTAAAGCAGTATCCGATGATTCAGGATTGGAGAGTGACGCTACCTCTCAAACATCACTCAGTGAAAGCTTGCCTGAAAGTAGACGTGGCAGTTACGCTGGTGAACATACTGAAGATAGAGCAACTCCTCTTGTTACATCTAGGCCGCATGTCCCAAGTTATGGTACCTTCTCATCACCAAACAATATATCTGGTAGTGAGAGTGATAACTTAGCTAATAGTGGTAGCAGCAACTCACTAAGCAATGGCAGTGCTGATAGTGGAGTTAACTCACCTACTGAAGGTTCACCTGTACATGGTAACAATTTACTTAAACCTAATCTAGGTGAAATAGGTCAAACTAGATTAAAGAATACGGGTGACTTGCGTAGGCTCGTGAATGTTGACATTGAGCGACATGTTGGTAATGAGGTAACGGTGAACTAAGGTAGTAAAATTCTGCTTTATTCAAAAGAGTGTTACTAGCTAGTAACACTCTTTTTGCCTCACTTTCTACTCATCTCATTCCTTTTTATCATATCTTTGTTTTATAGCTGGCCAATGTCACTGACTTTTAAGTCAAGTGCTTGCTGTTAAATAAAAAGTATAGTGATAATATCAAAATATGTTATCCTAAAGATTTTGGTCTAATATTATAACATATGGTACAATTTTCTTTACCACGAAATTCTAAAATCAATCAAAAAGGCAAAACTTATCCTGTTCCTGCTGATGCGAAGAATATTAGAAGATTTAAAATTTATCGCTGGTCTCCTGATGATAAGAAAAATCCAAGAATAGATACATTTTTTATTGATATGGACAATTGTGGTTCTATGATACTTGATGTGCTAATAAAAATAAAAGATGAAATAGACTCAAGTTTAACCTTTAGACGCTCTTGTAGAGAAGGAATATGTGGGTCTTGTGCAATGAATATTGATGGAGTTAATACTCTAGCATGCACTAAGTCTGTGCACGATATACAAGGTGATGTAGCAATATACCCATTGCCACATATGCACGTAATAAAGGATTTGGTACCAGACTTAAGTCACTTTTATGAACAATATAAGACAATTAAACCTTGGTTACAGGCTGATAAGCCTGCAGTGGGAAACAAGGAACATATACAATCTCCTAAAGAGAGAGAAAAATTGGATGGTCTCTCTGATTGTATATTATGCGCTTGCTGTTCTACGAGTTGTCCAAGTTATTGGTGGAATAGTGATAAGTATTTAGGTCCAGCTGTACTATTACAAGCATACAGGTGGATTGTCGATAGTCGGGATAGCAAAGCAAATGAGCGTCTTGATGCTTTGAATGATCCATTCAAATTATATCGCTGCCACACAATAATGAATTGCACTAAAACCTGCCCTAAGGGACTTAATCCAGCGAAAGCAATAGTAAAAATTAAGCAGCTTATGGTGCAAAAAATGGATTAAACTTAAATAAAGGTTGTTTATTGTCCGTAAAAGATCTGTAGGCCTTTCTTGAAATTTATTTTCTAATATAATCACCATTATAGTTAAAAAATTAACTCATTTTTGAATTTGAATCATGTTTTAACTATTAATTATAGAAAGTTTATATAAATTTAAACCAATACTATACATCCTGTGGTAAGAAAAAATAAATATATTCAATATAAGTTCTTTGTTTTACATGTGGAAATCGAATGGAAACATACGTAGGCAAAGAAAGAAGGATAGTGAATGTAGTTGCTAAGCATTGGAGTGATATAAAAGGTTCAGATAGAGACTGGCCTGAAAGAAACGAAATAGATACTGCAGAAATCATGGAATCATGGCAGCATAGTTTTATTATTGAAGTGAAAGATCAAGGCTATGTCTGTGAAAATGCAGGAGAAAAGGCTGTTGAATTCTATGGTTTTCAGAAAGAAATGCGCATTGATAATCGATACTCGATTGATGCACCGTTTTTGCGGCTATATAAAATAGATGCAGTACTTGAAAAATTCGATACAGTGGTGGAAAATGGTTATCCAGTGACTGAGCAAGAAGAAAGTGAAAGCATCAAAATAAGACAGGTATTATTGCCACTGGGTGATAAAGGTAATGTAAGCCATATATTGGGTGTGATCACATTTAAGCTTCTTTAAGTGAATAATTTTAGTTTGATTATTTAATAAAATTATTTATACTGATACTTGATTGCTTATTTAGAATATGAAGAAAATAAAATTGAAGACTAAATCTTCTGTTAAAAAACGTTTTAGCCTTACAGCTAAGGGTAAAGTTATTGCTACTCAATCAGGCAAGAGACATGGCATGGTTAAGAGAAGTAAGTCTAACATTCGTAATCAGCGTGGTACAACAATTCTTGGTAAATCTGATTCACGTATAGTGAAACTTTATATACCTTATGGTCTTTAAAATGGAGGTAAGATAGAATGGCTAGGGTAAAGCGCGGAGTTACTACTCATGCTCGTCATAAAAAAATATTGAAATTAGCGAAGGGTTATAGGGGACGTGCAAAAAATTGTTACAGAATTGCACTGCAGAGAGTTGAAAAGGCATTACAGTATGCTTACAGGGATAGAAGAAACCGCAAGCGTGATTTTCGTAGTTTATGGATAGTGCGTATCAATGCAGCAGTAAGGGAACATGGGCTTACTTATGGCAAATTTATTCATGGTCTAACGCTTGCTGGTATTGATTTAAACAGAAAAATTCTTGCTGAAATGGCTGTTAATTATAAGGATGACTTTGCTAAGCTAGTAAAAACCGTAAGTGAGAAGTTAGCGGTATAGTTTCTTAAAACATGAAAATTATTTTCATGGGGTCGCCAGAGTTTGCAGTTATTCCATTAAAACTATTGATACATTCGCAACACGAAGTAATTGCCGTTTATACTAGAGCTCCTAAACCTGCAAATCGTGGAAAAAAATTAACAGAAACTCCAGTACATAATGTTGCTAAAGAAAATAATATAGAAGTGTGTACTGTGAGCTCTCTTAAATTTTCAAAAGAGCAAGAAAAGTTTAGAAGCCTTGCACCTGATGTTGCAGTTGTTGCTGCATACGGATTAATACTTCCACGCGAAATTCTCAATATTCCAGAATATGGATGTATTAATATTCATCCTTCATTGTTGCCTAGGTGGCGGGGTGCAGCTCCGATACAACACACAATCTTAGCAGGTGATCAAGAAACAGGGGTGAGTATTATGCAGATGAATGAAGGGTTAGATTCAGGTCCTATCCTAAAACAGGAAAGGTTTTCGATTAAAGAATCTGATAATTACAAAACATTACATAATAAACTATCTGAGCTAGGAGGGCATTTGCTACTAGAAGTGCTAAGTGAAATTCAAAAACGAGTTCCTATAGAGCAAGATAGTAACTATGCATGTTATGCTGATAAGATAAAAGATTACAGGATTTATGTTGATGATACTTGTGAAGTTGCATATAGGAAAATCAAGGCGCTTTATCCCAAAACGTTTGTAAAAATAGAGGGTAAGCGCATGAGAATACTTGATGCTGATTTTGAGGTAAGTACGCTTTTAGAATCAGAGCAAGGGAAAATCATTAATAATAGTATGCACATAAAGTTAAAAGGTGGTACTTTGATTCCTAAAGTTGTACAAATGGAAGGAAAAAAAACATGTGGTATTGAAGATTTTATTCGTGGTTGTAAAATAAATGTAGCAGGGAAATTTATAGAATGATATTTTTAAATTACTCAGTATTTTTATATATAAGTTATGGATTTTACTATTGCAACTTTCTATTATTTTGTTGAGCTTTCTAATTACTATGACATGAAAGATGAAATAAAAACTGCGTGTGATAACTTCGGGTTAAAAGGTACAATACTTCTTGCAGAAGAGGGCATTAATGCAACCATATCCGGCACAAAAGATGCAATTAATAATATATTCAACTTTTTACATTCTGATCCTAGATTAAAAGATCTAACGTGGAAAGAAAGTTATGCAGCATATCAACCATTTAGTAAGATGAAGGTCAGATTAAAAAGAGAGATTGTCAACCTTGGTGTGAATGGTCTTGATATTTCTCTCAGAGGTGAATACCTCGAACCGGAACATTGGGATGATTTTACTTCTCAACCTGATGTTTTAGTAGTAGATACAAGAAATGAGTATGAAGTAAAATTAGGCAAGTTTAAAAATGCAATAGATCCAAAAACTCAATGCTTTCGCGATTTTCCTCAATGGGCAGAATCATTTACTGAGAATAAAAATCTAAAAATAGCAATGTACTGCACAGGTGGAATCAGATGTGAAAAATCCACAGCGTACATGAAAAGCATCGGATTCAAGGACGTTTATCACTTAAAAGGTGGTATACTTTCTTACCTTGAGAAAAATAAAAACAAGAACAACACGTGGGAGGGTGAGTGTTTTGTTTTTGATGATAGAGTTGCTGTTGATAACTCGCTTATTCCAAGTGATAAGATAAAATGTATCTCTTGTTCAAATCAAGTTTCAACAGATGAACTCAAATCCGTCCCACGTGGCCAAGTACTGTGCTTCAATTGTAAACCTTTAATCTAGTCAAGCATCACACTATTCTATTTTTATTATCACCTACATGGGTTGTTTCAGTTGATTCAAGGGATGCTTCCTTCGAAAAAAGAACTCTATCTATAGCTTTGGCTTGTTTGTAGTCTGGGCTGAAAGAATAAACAGCTAGTAAAGCAACTCCACCAACTAATAGAGCAAGAGACATGCCTATTGCTACTGCAGTGCGACAAGAACTGGCTCCATTGCCTAGTACCAGACACATAGCAGTACCTAGTCCAACAGTAGAGAAAAAACCAGTAGCAAAAGCAATTGAGGAATTTACCAGGGTATTTTCTTTATATCGCTTAGCTTGCTCTTTCATGCCATTAATCAGCGCACTTTTTGCACTGAAGCTTATACCATCTAATGTGAATGGTGTTTTATTATCTTTACTTATGGCAAGAGAATTCACATCATTTGCAAGAAGAATTTCTATTGCATCGGTGTTATTTTCTAAAACAGCTTTATGTAGCAGTGAGATACCGTCTTCATCCGGATAGTTCAGTAACTTGTGCAAATTACTATCATGAAGATATTTTTTATCTTTCATTGCATCTTTTAAGCAATTGATTACATCCTGGAATTTAATATTATTATTTTCAATGTAGTAAGATAAAAGATAATATATCGCTTCCTGACTAACTTTCGTTTCCCACACATTTATTGGTTTCAGAATGGCAAGTTTAAATAGTTCCTTGTTAACAGCTATTCCTTTATTGTTTTGCAGGTACTGTTTTAATTCTTCGATGTGTTGCATGTAATTAGTATTATTTTTGGGGTCGGAGTGTAACTCTTTTCCAATTCTCACAAGAATATCACGTAGATTTGTATCAAGATTTGTGTCATGAGTCATATCATTCCTCCATATTATTAATATATACAATAATAGTACTACAAACTTTATAGAAAGTCAAAATCATTAAAAAATTAAGATATTTCTACTTTACCTTCTACTTAAGAGGTCCATTAAATCAGATTCTTTGGTTTTGCTGTGGTCAGTTTTGCTTAATTTACTTACTATGGAGCTCATTTGATTGTATTGTTTAATCAGAAGATTGACGTCAGTGACGCTTGTTCCGGATCCTTTTGCAATTCTTAATCTCCGTTTTCCATTTAAAATACTGGGATCTTGCCTCTCCTTTTCCGTCATTGAACTGATAATAGCTATATACTTCTTCACTTTGCTATCATCAGGTACACCACTATTTAGCTTTTTTGTGAATGAACTAGGGATAAATTTCATTATGCTTGCAATTCCACCCATCTTGTTTAATGCTTTCAATTGTCCTACTAGATCATTAAGGTCAAATTTGCCCTTTTTCACCTTCTTCTGTAGTTTATCAATTTCTTCTTTTCCAACGATCTCTGCAGCTTTTTCAACCAATGACACAACATCACCCATGTTAAGTATTCTTTGTGCAATTCTATCAGGATAAAAATCATCGAGATCGCTTAATTTTTCACCACAGGCAATAAATTTAATGGGACAGTTGGTGATCATTTTCATAGAGAGAGCAGCACCTCCACGTGCATCACCATCAACACGTGTAAGGATAATACCAGTTATATCTATTGCTTCGTTGAATGACTTAGCAATGTTAATTGCATCTTGACCCGTCATGGCATCAGCTACTAAGATAATTTCTGTAGGTGAGGTAAGTTTCTTTACATCCTTTAGCTCATTCATCATGCTATCATCGATGTGAAGTCTGCCTGCAGTGTCGAGGATTACAACATCATACCCTTTTGCCTCTTCCATAGCCATTTTTGTAATTTCAAGTGGCTTTTTATTTGCAATTATAGGCAAAGTTTTAACATCTATCTGCTTACCTAACACTTCAAGTTGTTTCTGTGCAGCCGGTCTGTAGATGTCCAAAGAAGCAAGTAGAACTCTCTTCTTTTGTTTTTTTAACTTTAAAGCAAGTTTTCCTGAAGTAGTTGTTTTACCTGCACCTTGTAATCCCACCATCATAATAACAGCGGGAGGTTTGACTGAGAGGTTTAAATCACTTTTTTCTGCGCCAAGAATCGCAGCTAAATTATCCTGGACAATTTTAATGATCATTTGTGCAGGAGAAACGCTTTTAATAACCTTCTCTCCAACAACTTTATCTTTTATATTGTTGATGAATTTTTTTGCTACCTCTAGTGAGACGTCAGCTTCAATTAGCGCTATACGTATTTCACGCATGGCAAGGTTGAAATCATCTTCAGAAATTAATGATTTTCCTTTCAACTTACTAAATACAGCACTTAAATTATCAGTTAAGGATTTAAACATAATAATACTAGTAAAACAGTAATTAACACAAGAGAAGTAGCTGAAACAAAGGCTACTGAATTATAACCAAATACTTCTTTAAATTTATCAATATTATTAAAGTATGAACTAGTTAGCAAATTAGTCAAGCTCTGCATCATTCTAATGAATCTGTCTTTCATTGTAAGAATTAGTCTATTTAATAATGAAGTAATGTAAGGTATAAAAGCTCTAAAAATCCAATCAACATCCATTTTAAAGTTTATTCTGGGTGAGAATAACTTGTACAAAGGAATAAACAATAAAGTGGTGCAGAATAATAGATTAAACTGGTACCAAAGATTTTGCTTGTTATAAACTAGATCAAAAATCAGGGACTTATTGTAAATAAATAAATATGGATTACCAGCAATAACGCATACTAACGCTAAAATTATCATAGGCAAGTTACTTCCATGTGCAACTGGAGATTTTGATCTATTTTTAGAGACAAACATGTAATAGAAAAACTTTAGTCCTAAACTTGAATAAAGTAGAGGGTACAAAATCTTTAATAAATTCTTATATATTGTTAATTCAGCACTAGCCATTTTAATTTCAGATGTAATGCATGACTTGCTGATAAATCCAGCAGTGCCAGGAAATGCTGCCATTGTTAGTATGGCAATTGCAGTGCACATACTCTCCACTGACAAAAATTTGCCCACTCCATTGAAATTCACTGCTTTTGTCCGAGAGATAATTGAATTGACCACAGTGAAAAGCAGTAACTGATAAGTAATGGAAAAAATTATATTAAGCATAAGCAATGATATGGCATTTTTTGAGTGGCTAAGCAAACTGCCAGTCATAATCAATATGCCCATTTGCCCTACAACATTATAGCCTAAAAATCTACGAATGTTTTGTTCAAGTGCAGCGAATACAATGCTATAAAGTGCAGTAATTGCCCCTAAAATGGCCAATATTTCAGTATAATTTTGCCACGAGCTGTAGGTATGTAAAAGCATTACTAAGAAAGAAACCTTAGTGGTAAATAAAGATAGGTATGATGCACCATGTAACGATGCAGCAGGATATGCATCGACAACCCAGAATGAGAAAGGAAAACAGGCACAATTCATTAATAAACCTATGATTATTAGACCAGTGTTTTGGATAGACAGGCCCGTTATTAATAGCATTCCGATAAAAAAGTGCGTGCAAGCATATCTTATTGCATAACCACTATCCTTACCACCAGCTGCAATAATGAAAAATGAACTGATACTCATTAACTCACAGAATACTATCACTAATATCATCTGTTTAGATAATATAGCACCTAACGAACTAGCAGTATAAAAAGTAAAAAATAGCATTTCTGTAAGAGTCAAATTTTGTGCTGGTAATACAATCAAAAATGCACCTAACAGAAAAGATGTGAGCACAATACGCACAGATAGATCGAAATTCAGAATCTGCTGCAATGCTAAATTTGGATAAAATGGTGAGTTATAAAAAACTATGATAGTCAATATAGCTAATAGAAGTAATAGCAGTGGCTTATAGAGCTGCATAACAGTTCAGATCAATATGACTTATACTACCAAACTGGTAGGGAAAATCAATAGACCTCTTGCAAAACCTATTTCTGACGGCAATTTTGTTTGCCTACGCTCCTCAAATACATCCTGCGGTGCTCGCCTGCGTTTCTCCTAAAACGTTTCTCGTCATAAATCGGTTTTGCAAGAGGTCTAATCTACAAACCCCAGGGCTACCTAATGAAAAGATCTGATAGGTATTTCTTCCTATTAACATAGAACAAGTAAAATCTAATTTGCAAAGCAAAATAAATTGAGTGTAATGTAGATATTATACCTTGAACTTAACACCGTGCGTTATAAGATCGTAATAGAATACAACGGCAGTAATTTCTCCGGTTGGCAAAAACAAAAACACTCTGTAAATTCAATACAAGAAGTAGTGGAAAATGCTATATTTAATTTTACTGGTGAAAGAGTCGCTTTATATTGTGGTGGTAGAACTGACGCAGGAGTTCACGCTTTAGGACAAGTTGCGCATTTTGACATGCAAGCAGAATTTGAACTTTATAGAGTAAGAAACGCAATAAACTACCATTTGAAATCAACAGCTGTATCTATACTGGATGTAGAAATTGTTGATGATATATTTCATGCGCGATTTTCAGCAAAAAAGAGGTATTATGAATATAAAATAATTAATCGCTACGCTCCTGCAGTTCTGGAAGCTGGGTATGTGTGGCAAGTATTTAAACCACTTGATGTAAATATCATGCGTGAGGCTGCCGAATATTTACTTGGAAAACATGACCTTTCAAGCTTTCGTTCGAAGGATTGCCAGGCAAAAGATCCAGTAAAAACAATTGATAATATAGACATAATACAAAATAGAAATCACATATATATTAAGATATCTGCTCTTTCTTTTTTACATAATCAAGTAAGAATCATGGTGGGCACTTTGGTTGAATTTGGAATAAATAACACTGACCCACGTGAAATGTTAAAAATATTAAATCACTGTAAAAGAAGTGCTGCTGGAATTACAGCACCACCTTTTGGTTTATATTTAGTAAAAATAGATTATTAACCATCTTGTGTTTTAGATCCAGAGATACTGTACACCTAAGCTTTTCTACTTCTCTTGCATCCATAGTGGGTGTTTATGAATAATTTCTGCTAATTCTTTATTAATTCCAGGCACATTCTGAATTTCAGTTATTGAGGCTTTACTTATGTTTTCAATGGAGCCAAAGTAAGATATTAATGCTTTGCTTCTCTTGTCGCCAATACCAGGTATTTCATTTAATTGTGAAACTAAAAACTGTTTATCACGTTTTTTTCTGTGTGTAGTAATAGCAAAGCGGTGAGCTTCGTTACGCAACAGTTGCAAGTAAAGCATGATCTGATTATTATATTCCAAACTAAATTCTTCTCTATTTGGCATATAAAATCTCTCTTTTCCTGCATTACGATCTGGACCCTTTGCTATGCAAGCAAAAGGAACATTGATGTTTAATGTCTTCAACACATTTTCTACTACGGAAACATGCCCTGGTCCACCATCAATAAGCAAAAAATCAGGTATTACGTCTTTTATACTGCCAGAAAAACGTCTTGTCAGTACTTCTTCCATCATTCTATAGTCATCACCCAGGATTTTTCCTTTGATAGTGAATTTTCTATATTCATTGTGCAGAAAACCTTCCTGCCCAGCAACAACCATCACACCAACTTGTTGATGTCCAGATGTATGGCTATTATCATAAATTTCAATACGTTGTGGAATATTTGGCAAACAGAAGATTTTAGCCAAGTCTTCTAGCTTTTCCAGATTATTCTTATGATCTATAAGCTTTTGCTCTAAGCTATGTTGAGCATTACTGTAAATGGACTTCAGTAAGTCACGTTCTTGCTTGTTTTTTGCATATAGTATGGTTATTGATTTTTGAGTGGTTTGACGCAACGCTTGTTCTATAATTTCAATATTATTCATGCAGTGAGGAACATAGATTCTTAATGGCAGGTCAGATGTCTGATACGAGTGGACTAAAAAAGTAGATAAAATATCATCATCCGAATGATCACTACAGTTTTCAATGAAGTAAGGAATATCGCCATAGTTACACCTATTTCTAAATGACAACACATGAATACAAGCTAAGTCTCCTTTACGTGCAATATTGAGAAAATCTGCGTCTTTTTCAAAAAAGAAGTCGATAACTTTGATCTGAACTTGTGCAAGAGATTTTAACCTATCCCTATACACAGCAGCGCGTTCATATTCTTCTGCATTACTACATCTTTGCATCGCGGAGAGTAATTGTTTTTCTACTTTTTTATTCTTGCCAGCTAATGTAGCTTGTGCTTGTTTTACTAATTTACCATAATCATTCTTTGTGATTTTGTTTACACACGGTGCTGAGCAACGGTGCATTTGATATTCAATGCATGCTTTTTTTGCTGAAAGGAAGGAGCGATCTGAACACGTTCTTAATAGAAAGGCTTTTTGCAATGACTCCATAGTATTTTTGACTGCAGTGGCAGAAGGAAACGGACCGTAGTAATAAAATTCATTTTTTTTAAATTTACCACGAAACTTCGCTATCATTGGATATTCATGTTTAGAAATTGTGATATAAGGGTAAGATTTTCCGTCTTTGAGTAAAATATTATAAGGTGGGTGCAAGGATTTTATTAATTGTGCTTCAAGCAAAAGGGCTTCAATTTCATTTTCAGTAATAAAAACTTCTATTTTGACTACTTTTGAAAGCATGACTCTGATTCGTTCAGAAAGATTTTCAACATGAACGTAAGCAGATAACCTGGATTTTAAATTTTTTGCTTTCCCAATGTATAAAATTCTATTTTTATCTCCTATCATTTTATACACACCACAAGATTGTGGAGAGAAATTAATTTGTTCTTTTATTATTGCTTGAACATTGATCATTACTTAATCTGTATTAGGCTAAAATCCGCTACCAAATGAAAAATGGAAACTACTTTAACCAATAGAGATAATCTGTTTTTTCTTAATTCACTAGAATCGCAATTAATTTTTACATTGTCCATAAATTGATTGAGAGGTGGAACAAAGCTTACAAGTTCATCAAGTGCTGCACTAAAATGGTTATTTTTTACTGCTTGCTTGATGCTTTCAAAGGAGGTCATAACGCAACTTGATAATTCAACCTCTTCACTCTCAATTAAAAACCTTTTGCTGTAACACTCTTTGTAAGTAACTTTATCTTTTTGGCTTGCTTTATGAACTATATTACTAACTCTTTTATATATGTTGAGAATTTGTACGCCTTTTTGCTCATTAAGATAGCTGTCCAACATAGCTATCTGTCTTTGTGCTGTTAATAAATCGTTAACATTATTTCTGTGTAATATTGAATCTATGATATCCCGTTTCATATTCTTATTTTTTAGGATAACTTTAAACCTTTCCAAACAGAATTTAAATACTAATTCTGAAATCTGCTTTCTATCTGGTCTGTTGTGTTTTTCAACTGGTACAGTATCTTTAGTGAGTGCCGTTCTCGAGTATAAAGATACTGATTTATCTATTAATAACTTTATTGGAATATGTAAATTGTTTTCAAGTATTAATCTAATTATACCAATAGATATTCTCCGCAAACCAAACTGATCATATGAGCTAGAGATTTTTTCTCCTGCTGCAACCAGACCAACCAAACTATCCATTTTATCAGCGAGAGATACAGCAATTGCTGAAGGGGATGTGGGACACTCTTGATCAGGTCCAACTGGTTTATAATGCTCTACTATGGATTCTACTACTTCTTGATCTTCGTGAAAATGAGCTGCATAATGCCCACCCATTATTCCTTGTAGCTCATGAAATTCTCTGACTATTGATGTTGCTAAGTCAGCTTTTGCTAAATATGCAGCACGTTCAACCTTAATTAATGAGGCATGAGGAATCCATATGGCTATATATTTTGATAGAGCTATAATACGTTTTACTTTTTCCTGAACACTGCCAAGATAACCATGGAATGATATTGAATCTAGTTTATTCACATAGTAATCTAAGTTATGCTTTTTGTCCTGAGATATTAAAAATTGAGCATCAGCAAGGCGCGCTTCTAATATTTTTTCATGTCCTTTAATGACATTATCATTTTTAACGTTAACAACAGTAGCAAAATATAAAATCTTTTGCCCATCGCTCAAAGCAAGATACTTCTGTTGTGTATGTACTATACTGAGTATTACTTCCTTAGGTAGTTCGGCAGATTTTTCTTGATTTACTTTACCAAATAATACAATCGGATATTCTATCAATCCGGTTAATTCATTCAATAAATAGTCATTTTGTTCAAGTTGTAAATTATGTTTTTTGGTAAAATCTTTAATCTGATCTAATATGAACTGCTTTCTTTTATCCTGTTGAAGAATAACGTTATTTTTTTCTAACAATTTAAAGTAGTCTTGTGGTGTTTCTACGGTTAAAACTTGATTAGACCTCTTTCGAAACTCAATTTCTGATGGCAATTTTGTTATCGAAGCTGAACTACGCTCCTCAAATACATCCTGCGGTGCTTCGCTTGCACTTCTCCTCTCACCATAAATCGGGTTCGAAAGAGGTCTATTGTGTGAAAGCAGGCGATGACCGTAAGTTACATTAGATGCAGTAATTCCAGCAAAAGATATAGGGATGACTTCACCGTCCAAAATACATAGAATGTTTTTAATTGGTCTTACCCATCTTTCTTTTCTTGTACCCCACCTCATGCTCTTAGGCCACGAAAAATTTTTCAGCATTTCTTCTAACTGATTGCCAAGAAATTCTTTTATGTTAAAAGCACAACTGTCTCTTTTTATAAAGTAAAAATCTTCGTCATTTATTTTGCGGATAAAGACATCCTCCATACTTTTTTGGTTTTTTCTTAAAAAACCCTCTAAAGCATCCTGTGCTGCATTAACATTTGGACCTTTAATTTCATCATTGGAGCTTTTTAGCTCTAAGATCCTTATGTCATCGATAAAAAGAGTGATACGACGTGCTGTGATGAAAACCTCTATAGATGAAAATTTTATATTATTCTTATGAAAGGTACTGGTAATATAATTCTTAATTTGCGTTACCGCTAAATTATGCATTCTTGATGGTATTTCTTCAGAAAGACACTCAAATAATAACTGTGATGACATATGCTATTTACTCATGTATAATTCACAACATTTTTTTGTCAGCTCTCTAACCCTACCTATATATGCTGTACGTTCATTTACACCCAATACGCCTCTTGCATCAAGTAAATTAAGTAGGTGGCTAGTTTTAATACATTGTTCATAGGCTGCTAGTGGCATTTCTTTCTCAACAAGAAATTTACATAACTTTTCCGTATCTTCAAATTGTTGTTGCACTACCTTTGTTTCATAGTACTCCAATGCTAGATGGGAGAACTCATATTCTCTCTGCTTAAAAATATCTCCATAGGTCACACCATGATCATTCCAAATTATATCATAGATATTATCTACGTTTTGTATGCACATCGCCAAGCGTTCTAATCCATATGCAATTTCTCCAGGAATCATACTACAGTCAACCCCGCCAACTTGTTGTATATAAGTAAATTGTGTAACCTCCATGCCATTGCATACAATTTCCCATCCGAGTCCCCATGCACCAACACTTGGGTTTTCCCAGTCATCTTCAATAAATTTTATATCATAATCTTTAGTTGATATTCCAACTGCTTCTAGACTAGCAAGATAAAGATCTTGTAAATTATCAACAGACGGCTTTATTAGCACTTGATATTGATGATGTTGATATAAGCGATTAGGATTATCTCCATGACGCCCATCTGCAGGTCTAATGACTGGCTGTAAATATGCAATCTTGGTTGGTTTTGCATCAATTGCTGACATAATTGTCGCCGGATGTAGTGTGCCAGCCCCAACTTCAGATGTATATGGGTGCAATATGGTGCACCCTTCATTGGACCAGAAAGCTTGTAACTCTTTTATTATGTTTTGTAAATTCACTAAATTGTATACCTTTTGTGTTTAATATATAAATAACTATGCATAATTCAATATTTATTTTTCATAGAATACTATATAAGTAATCTTTGAAAGCCAATAAATTTTCTTGTACATGTTGAATTACACTAGTATTGAAAGCTATTGCACTAGATATAGTTAGCTCACAGAATATGAATGCTGTTAAATATAGTAATATTATTGCATAAAAAGTCTGCACAATTCCCTCGAGAGTAATTGATATAGCATTATTATAACCTAACTGTATTGAACTTATTGGCCATGGTTTAATTACTTCTATAATATTAAAAAATATATAAGGTATCATAAGAAGAAATACAAAATGCATAAAATCATTAAACCAAATAGGACATTGAAGTATTTGTTTACATATGTTTCCGTAGAATTTACTGATGCAATAATAGATAGATATTATTGCTGGCATTGAACATGCTACAGTTAATATTTGCCCTGAAGCTATCTGTATGACTATGCTTTCGCCACTGTTTGCTGAAGGATCTTGAGCGTGCAAAATGAGTATTGCTATTATTTGAACACCTAGCATCCCTACTGCTATTTTCATGAGAATAGCAGCCACTACCATGCCTGAACTTGGCGTTGCATATAATAAATATCTGCTGCCATAAGTGAGAATTAGTATCATATCAACAGTGAACAATGCTAAGAAAGCAGACCAATAACTTTGCCAACTTGGTAAATATCCTACTCCTAAAAAAGAACTAATTGTTTTACTAGGGAAGACTTTACCTACTATCCTCCCAAAAAGTATTAACAAACTTTTCATATAAGGTCTCTTAGTAATTTTTTAAATTTATCATTCATTATACTTAGCATAGTTAGTTTATCAATATAATATAATTAACTCATAGTGACCATACCCAGAAAAAGGGTAAGGATGGTTAGAGTTGAAAATAATTGAGTTGACTTTATGCGTTATGTGTAGTTAATATAAACTTACTTAATGCACATTGACTCTTTCGTCTAGTGGTTAGGACACCACCCTTTCACGGTGGTAACACGGGTTCAAATCCCGTAAGAGTCACACTTATACAATGTAGTAGTAAAAAAAATTGCAATGACTGGCAATTGTAAGGCAGCAGTTTAAGAATCACAACTTCAAGCTCTTGATCATGCTTTGTGGACTATGCGCCTAATACAATATTTAATTAAACTCATTGAATCGAATCAGGGAATCTGCTACAGTTTATTATTAAGGGCACCCTTAGCTCAGTTGGATTAGAGCATTTGACTACGGATCAAAAGGTCGGGCGTTCAAGTCGCTCAGGGTGCATTTATGTGGTTTTATATATTAGGGTGATATAAAAACCTCTTTTATTTGATGACGAATGCTTTAGTTAAGTGCTTGAAATTAATACATAAAATACCTATCTTATTCTTAAAACAGGGACTAAATTATTATATATGGAAAAAGACTACTATGAGTTACTTGGGGTGGATAAAAACGCCAATGTTGATGAAATAAAAAAATCGTATAAGAAATTAGCATTAAAGTACCACCCTGATAGAAATCCTGGTAACAAAGAAGCAGAACAAAAGTTTAAAGAAATAACAGCCGCCTATGAAGTTTTATCGGACTCTAATAAGAGAGCTGGATATGATAACTACGGACATGCAGGTGCTGATGGTGGATTTGATTTCAATCAAGGTTTTAGTTCTGCAGGGGATTTTAGTGATATATTTAATGATTTTTTTGGTGGAGGTTTTGGGAATAGACCACGTGCGAAGAGGAATACAGAAAGTCAAGGAACGCCAGGGGCGGATTTGCGTTATGATCTTAAAATTACTCTAGAGGATGCATTTCAAGGTATACAAGCTCCTATACATTATGTAACGAATGTAAGGTGTGATTCATGTCAAGGTACAGGAAGCGAGGGCGCAATTAAACCAGTGCAATGTAGCACATGTCAAGGTAGTGGTAGAGTGAGAAGCCAACAAGGGTTTTTCACTATAGAAAGAACATGTCACACGTGTTATGGTGAAGGGAAAATAATACACAATAAATGCAAAAAATGTAGTGGTAATGGGCGTAGAAGAGATGAAGTGAACATATCAGTTTCAATTCCAAAAGGTGTAGAAGATGGTACAAAAGTAAAAGTCAGTGATAAAGGAGAAGCTGGAGCAAGAGGCGGTAAGAACGGGAATTTGTATGTATGTGTGAAAATAGCTCCACACAAAGTTTTTACTAGAGATATGGCGCATTTACACTGTAAAGTGCCTGTAAGGATGACTTTAGCAGCACTTGGTGGTGAAATTGAAGTACAGTCGATTGATGGTGCAAAAATAAAAATAAAGGTGCCAGAAGGTACTCAAACTGGTACTAAGCTGCGCTGCAGAGAAAAGGGTATGCCGTATATCAATTCACATACCCGCGGTGATTTATATGTACAAGTAATAGTTGAAACTTTACATCCAAAAAATTTAACGAAAAAACAAATTGAGCTGTTAAAAGCGTTGGAAGAAAGTGAAAGTTTGAATCAGCAACCCGAAGGATTTTTTAATAAAGTAAAAAAAAAGTATAGTATGTTTTAACACAACAGTATTTGCAAAACCTTTGGTGATGTAAAGTGTGGTTTAGTGTCAGGCACTAGTTTACGTATAAATTCATATGGAGTCAGGTCTTTAAGAATTTTAAGTCTTTCCCATCATAAAAGCCTATTTTATAACTTGCACAAATTTTATCCACAGAGTCTAATAAAAAATTAACCATATGCTACGATAATTATATAAGTGATTAATAGTAGAGGATATATGACGGGTACAACAGATACAAAAAATACAGGCATTAACTACGCTATCTTTTTTGAATATTGGAAAAATTATAGCAAAAAGGTGAACAATTTTGACACAGAAGTGTCTGAGATTGTAAAATCAGGTAATGCTGCAAATTTTAGAGAGATGGTAATAGGGGAAGGTGTCGTTATAAAAAGCCCTGATGGATCTAAATCACTACTTCACCATGCTGTTACTTGTGAAGGTGAAAACAGAATAGAGATGATCAGTGCTGTGTTACAATATAGTATGAATGACATTAATCACCAAGATGAAAATGGTAATACTCCTTTAATGCATTTTTTATATGAAGCACAAGAAAAAGGTAAGTACACGAAAAAAGACCTAAAAGAGATAATAAAATTTTTGGTAGAACGTGGTGCTAGTTTTGAGATGAGAAACAATGAGGAAAAGACGGCTGATGACCTAATCACTGTCTTAGTAAGTGAAGGGATTTTAGATGAGGGGATTGATAAGATTATAAATGAGGCTGAAGAATCTTCACATTTACCAAATCAAATTAAAGCACAGCTTAACGAGCATATTACAAAAAATGGAAATCCAATTATTGCGGAAGTTGCGGTATATGGTAATTATGCACAAATTAAGTTAGATAGTGATGGTGCAGAATTAAAAATAAGTGAGTTTTTACAGGGTGATTTTTGTAAGAATAGTGGAATTTCAGGGTTTTCAACATTTCATAATGATGACAAGGGTGGAATGCATGGCTTCTTATCACCGAATGGAGTAAGAAACTATACTGTCACTGATGGTTCATATGACATGACATTGGACTGGGTTGTTGGTAAAGAGAAATGCACTATTACAATCAATATAAGTGAGGATGGTGTAGTAGTGATTGATAAAGATGGCGAGATAGTAGAAGACAGAAATGGTCTTACTGATGAACAGTTGAAAGCAAACAAATATGTAACAATAAATGGTTTATCTTTATTTGACGCAATAAACAAGGGAAGAAATAGAGAACAAGAGATAGAACAGGAGAATATGCAAGAGACAGACGAAGTGGACTTGATTGCTTCATCCAGTCATGAGCGGGTTCGTAATCGTAAAGAACCTCTTCAACTTGATGTGCGATACAAATTGACAGATGAGAAGGGTAACCCGTTGAAAAAATTGCGATATAGTAAAGGAAAGACAAGTCCTAAAGTTATGGAGTTGTCTGATGGTGAGACAAGTCCTAAAGTTGTTGATTGGTCTGATGGAGATACAGGTTCAGGTGTTCCTAGTGCTCCTATACTTACTAGGCAGTCTAGTAGAGATACAGATTCCTCGTTGTTTGATTCCAAAAAGATAAATGCTCCTGAATGGACTGCACAGTTTCATTGGCAAAAGTCTCGTGAAGTAGGTGATAACTCTCCGACAAGATTACTATCGGAAGACGAATTTCAAGCTAGGGTGAATCCAAAAAATGCAAGTACTCCTAAACGTACTGAGCAGTCTGATCTAAGAAATACAGATCCTAAACTTGTTGGGCAGTCTGCGAAGAGTCAATATTCCTGGGTTTATGGGCAAGACGGATCACCAAGTACAAGTATTATAGAGGGTGATAGTGCTTCACCTATTCCAGATAGTGTGGATGGTTTTCTAGGTAGTTTTGGTCAAAATGGAGGTAAAAAAAATGCACAATTAAATACTTCAACAAAATTAGATTCTGGCTTTTCATCTCCTACTGGTAATAAAGGTATAGGAGATCGAAGCGTAGGGGAGGGTGATAGTAAGTTGCAGGACAGATTCACAAAGCTGAACATGGGACCTAGTGCTAGTAATGCTCAAACTGAGCAGTCAGATTCCGGTGTTTCATCTCCTACTGGTAATAAGGGTATAGGAGGTCAGAGTACATTGCAGGAATTTAATCGTGAATTGAAGGGCAAACTTGCAGAGCCAAACATGGGATTGAAGTCACCTAGTGCTAGTAATGCTCAAACTGAGCAGTTAGATTCCGGTTTGGGATTATCTCCGAGAGCTTATAGCAATCTAACTATATTCGATCCGAAAGAATTAGAAGCAAGGCTACTACTCTTGAAGCAAAAGCAAGGTATAAAACAACCATTTGATCATATTTTAGGTCAAATGAAAGATGGACCTATGCGTAGGTGGATGGAGAAAAAAAGAGAGGAAGCTGCAGATGGTAATGGATTGGAAGGCCAATCAGGTATATCAAAACCTAAAAATGAATTAGGTCAAAAAGAATTACCAACTTTACAACAGCCAACAGAAAAGGATTTTTCAATGCTAGACTTATCTGAGAAGGAGAGTGGATTGAAGCCTACTGACAGGAGTAAGATGACTAAGCAAACTCTGGAGTACTTGGATATAGAAGCTCCAATAAACCCAGCTCAAAAGCAAGACATAAAAAAACCATTTGGTCATATTTTAGATCAAATGAAAGAAGGATCTATGCGTAGGTGGATGGAGGAACAACAAAGAAAGGGTATACCACAAGCTGCAGATGGTAATGGGTTAGAAGGCCACTCAGGTATATCAAAACCTGAAAATGAATTAGGTCAAAATGGATCTAGAGTCAGCACTGGACAATCTAATGAACAGAAAGGTTTTTCACATACAATAGGAGGAAAATTAGATGATGAATCTCATGTATCAAAATTAATGCGCAGCAAGTCCCTAGTAGATAGGGGAGGGAGGGGAAGAAATACATTTTAACTGAGTAGTAAACTTCTGTCATTCCAGCATTGCTGGAATGACATTAAAAACTCATACATTATCAGAAACAATGAACTACTGGCATGATAAACATTCATCATAGTTGATATCTGTTTTTGGTTGTAATATTTCATTTTTTGTGAATATATCGTGTGAAACTTTATCAGCTCTTTGCATTGATTTAGATCTGCAATAATATAAACTCTTTAGTCCATTTTTCCAAGCAAGCATGTGTATTCTGTGTAAATAGCGCTTATGTATATTTGCAGCTAAGAATAAATTTACTGATTGAGATTGGCAAATATAAGGAGTTCGGTCGTTTGCATGTTCTATGATCCACCTTTGATCAAGCTCATAGGCTGTTTTAAAGACTAATTTTTCTTGTTCATTGAGGAAATCCAAATGCTGTACAGAACCTTCGTTGGTTGAAATTGAAGACCATATTTTGTCGTTGTTTTGATTTTTTTCTGCTAATAATTTTTGTAAAAATTTGTTTCGTACAACAAATGAACCTGTTAGTGTCTTTTGTATAAAAACGTTTGCTGCATATGGTTCTATTCCAGGTGAGGTATTACCTGCTATTATGGAGATTGAAGCAGTTGGGGCAACTGCCAGTTTGTGCGTGAATCTTTCCATTAAATTAACTTCTTTTGCGTCAAGGCAAGGCCCTTTTTCATTTGCGAGTTTTTGAGAAACTGTATCAGCTTGTTCACGTATGTGTTTAAATATTTGTTTGTTCCATTGTTTTGCCGTGACAGATTCAAATGGAATCATTTTGCTTTGTAAAAGTGAATGAAAGCCCATTACACCAAGGCCAACACTACGTTCTCTCATAGCGGAATACTTTGCACGCTGCATTGTGTCTGGTGCTTTTTTTATAAAATCTTCTAAAACATTGTCTAGAAAGCGCATTACATCCTCTATAAAGAGTGTGTTGTCTTTCCATTTTTCATAATATTCAAGATTTAAGGACGATAAGCAACACACAGCAGTTCGAGATTTTCCTTGGTGGTCATAACCTGTAGTTAAAGTTATTTCACTGCACAGGTTTGACATCTTAATATCTAAGCCTAACTTCCTGTAAGACTCAGGTTTATTTTTATTTATTGCATCGGTGAAAATAATATAAGGCTCCCCGGTTTCAATTCTTGCTGTTAGTATTTTTATCCATATATCACGCGCCCTTAAAGTTGAGATGACTTTATTATCACGAGGGCTAATTAAATCCCACCCTTGGTCATCTTCAACAGCTTGCATAAATTTATCTGGCACTATTACAGCGTGATGTATGTTGAGTGCTTTGCGATTTGGATCTCCACCTGTTGGTTTACGCAGATCTAAAAATTCTTCTATTTCTGGGTGAGATACTGGAAGGTAAACTGCTGAACTACCCCTGCGTAAAGATCCCTGACTAATTGCAAGTGTTAAAGCGTTTTGCACTACAATAAATGGTATAATACCTGATGTTTTACCGCTACCTTTTACACTTTCTCCTATTGAGCGTAAATTTCCCCAATAGCTGCCTATGCCTCCTCCACGTGCAGCAAGCCAGACATTTTCATTCCACAGGTCAACTATTCCCTGCAAACTGTCTTCAGTTTCATTAAGAAAGCAAGAAATTGGTAATCCTCTCTCTGTTCCGCCATTGCTGAGTATTGGTGTTGAAGGCATAAACCATAAGTTACTCATGTAGTAATAAATACGTTCTGCATGTTCTGAATTATCAGAATAGTAATGGGAAATACGCATGAATAGGTCTTGATAGCTTTCATTTTCTATTAAATATCTATCTGATAAAACTGCTTTTCCAAAATCAGTTAATTTACTATCCTTTTCAGGATTAATAATAGTTTTGTTCATAATATTCCTCTGTTTTTTATGGGCATTCTCTAAGTCCAAGTAATTTTAATGGTAATGCTTTTTAATCTTTAATTAAAGTCTCTGAATTTTTTTGTTGATGTTGTAATACAAATAAAATACCGTCAACCTGACTTCCATATATCTTACAGTAACTGATATAACTTATTTGCATATTTATTTCTTGTGCAACATGTTTAACATAGCTTTCTGAGTGACGGAAGTAATCTCCTCTATTTACAAAATCAACTTCATCACCTTCCTTTCTTCTTACTAAACATACGATAGCTCCTTTTTTACTTATAAATTTTTTTACCAGTTCTAATTGGAATTTTTGTGAATAATGCATGACTTCAGCAAAAATAATAACATCATATTTATGTTTTTTTTCTTTCTTAAGAAAATCAGTTATTTCCATATGAATTAATTCATTGTAAACTGCTTTTCCCTTTATGAAACATCCCCTTGCAATATTTAGCATCCTATTTGAAATGTCAATTCCTGTAATATGACTTCCAACATTGTGTATCTTTAAAAAATGACCACATATTCCGGTGCCACAACCAAGATCTAGTATGTTGAGTTTAGAGTTACAATCGTTGTTAAAAATTTTTGTGATTGCCATGTATATAAGTTCATGTCCTCTATATTGTTTAGCAATCAACCAATGTTCAACAAAGTATTCACCTGTGTAATCGAAGTATTGCTTGATAAGATTTTTAGGTATTTCTTGAATTAGTGTTGGATTTGTCATTTTTTTTATATAGTAAGATGCTTCTTCATGGGTGCTATCCAACTTCAGTGTTTTTGCAAAGTAATGGTAGGCTTTGTTTATGTTGCCTGTTGCAAAATGACATCTTCCTATATTATACCAAACTATAGGTGAGTTTGCACGAAATATACCAATCACCCAAAACCGCAGCTTAGCGTCTGATATGTTACCCTTATAAAAATGATATAGACCTATTTCAACATTAGTATCTAAGAGATTTTTAGACTTTTCACAAAGTATTGTTATTTCTTCATGGAAGGAGTTACACTTATTTACAAAAAAATATAAAATCCTCCTAATATTGAATACACCAATGAGTTTACGCATAAAACTTAAAATTGCATTCCTTATAAGGGACATACTGTTTTTCATATTTCTAGATACTCCATCATTTTCATACAAATTGATTTTTAATCAAAATATTTTTTCATTAATTTTTACTTTATATTGCATGTTTATTTAGATTACTTACCACAGAATTATTAGTATATTAATGTTGTCAGCATAAGTAAATGTTTTGTGCATAAAAAAATATTGACACACTGTTTTTTGTTTTATACCATTGAGAAAGTAAGTTTTTGATGTTTGACAAGTTTTATGGTAGAGATTAATTTAATCTCAGTTCAATTTTTTTAATATTTAACTCTACATATTCTGCATATAGTCAGGTAAATAAATTATTAAGAGCACTTGATGGATGCCTTGGCGTTAAGAGGCGATGAAGGACGTGGCAGGCTGCGATAAGCTGCGGGGAATTGTCAACAAGTTTTGATCCGCAGATTTCCGAATGGGGAAACCCAACTAGTTTAGCTAGTTATTATACATTGAATAAATGTATAAAGCAAACTTGGTGAACTGAAATATCTAAGTAGCCAAAGGAAAAGAAATCAAAAGAGATTCTGTTAGTAGTGACGAGCGAACGCGGAAAAGGCTAGTGATTTAAAAATAAGAATTAAAATACTCTGGAAATAGTAACCATAGAAGGTGATAGTCCTGTATAAGTAGAAAGTTTTTAAATCCTCGAGTAGGGCGGGACACGTGAAATCCTGTTTGAACATGGGGGGACCATCCTCCAAGCCTAAATACTCCTTAACGACCGATAGTGAACGAGTACCGTGAGGGAAAGGTGAAAAGAACCCCGGGAGGGGAGTGAAATAGATCCTGAAATCAAGTGCTTACAAACAGTTGGAGCTCTATATTTTTCTACAAGAGCAATCTTGTATTGAGTTTATATTAGAGTGACAGCGTACCTTTTGCATAATGGGTCAGCGAGTTAATCTATGAAGCAAGCTTAAGCCGTTAGGTGTAGGCATAGCGAAAGCAAGTCTTAATAGGGCGTTTAGTTTTATGGATTAGACCCGAAACCAAGTGATCTAGTCATGACCAGATTGAAGGTGTGGTAAAACACACTGGAGGATCGAACCAGTTAATGTTGCAACATTATTGGATGAGTTGTGATTAGGGGTGAAAGGCCAATCAAACTTGGAAATAGCTGGTTCTCCGCGAAATCTATTTAGGTAGAGCGTTGTATGTATGTTGTTGGGGGTAGAGCACTGGATAGACTAGGGGGATTCACCGTCTTACCAAATCTAACCAAACTCCGAATACCAACAATTAATTATACAGCAGACACACTGCGGGTGCTAAGTCCGTGGTGGAAAGGGAAACAACCCAGATCACTATCTAAGGTCCCAAAATTACAGCTAAGTGGGGAAGGAAGTAGAAAAACCATTACAGCTAGGAGGTTGGCTTGGAAGCAGCCATCCTTTAAAGAAAGCGTAACAGCTCACTTGTCTAAATAAGTTTTTCTGCGCTGAAAATGTACCGGGGCTAAAGCTGTATACCGAAGATGTGAGCGCCTATTGATCAAGATCAATAGGCGCGGTAGCGGAGCGTTCCGTAAGTCTGTGAAGGTAGTTTGAGAAGACTGCTCGAGATATCGGAAGTGAGAATGCTGACATAAGTAGCGTAAAAGAGTGTGAAAAACACTCTCACCAAAAATCTAAGGTTTCCTACGTTAAGTTAATCTGCGTAGGGTTAGTCGGTTCCTAAGGCGAGTCCGTAAAGGAGTAGTCGATGGCAATTAGGTTAATATTCCTAAACCTCTTAAGTGTGACGGGTTTCGTATTTGTATAGGTCTTATTGGATTGACTTATGCTTAAAAGAAGCTCCAGGAAATAGCACTTATATTTATGAGGCCGTACCGTAAACCGACACTGGTGGATGAGTAGAGTATACTAAGGTGTTGAAAGAATGATGTTGAAGGAACTCGGCAAATTATACCTGTAACTTCGGAAGAAGGGTAACCTGCTTTTAGGCAACTATTGGTAGGTGGCACAAAATAGGGAGTAGCGACTGTTTACTAAAAACACAGGACTCTGCAAACACGTAAGTGGAAGTATAGGGTCTGACGCCTGCCCGGTGCTGGAAGGTTAATAGGAAGGGTGCAAGCTCTGAATTGAAGCCCCAGTAAACGGCGGCCGTAACACTGACGGTCCTAAGGTAGCGAAATTCCTTGTCGGGTAAGTTCCGACCCGCACGAATGGCGTAACGATTTCTCCACTGTCTCCAACATCAATTCAGCGAAATTGAATTCCCCGTGCAGATGCGGGGTACCCGCGGTTAGACGAAGAGACCCCGTGCACCTTTACTATAGCTTTACATTGCTGTTAAAAGTGTGATGTGCAGGATAGGTGGGAAGCTTTGAAGTTATGGCGCTAGCTATAATGGAGCTGTCATTGAGATACCACCCTTCACACTTTTGATATCTAACTATGTTTCATTATCTGGAACTAGGACATTGTATGGTGGGTAGTTTGACTGGGGCGGTCGCCTCCTAAAAAGTAACGGAGGCGTGCGAAGGTAAGCTAGAGCTGGTCGGAAATCAGCTTAATAGTATAATGGCATAAGCTTGCCTGACTGCAAGGCTGACAAGCCAAGCAGAGACGAAAGTCGGTCATAGTGATCCGGTGATTCTGTATGGAAGGGTCATCGCTCAACGGATAAAAGGTACGCCGGGGATAACAGGCTGATGGTGTTCAAGCGTTCATAGCGACGACACCGTTTGGCACCTCGATGTCGACTCATCACATCCTGGGGCTGGAGAAGGTCCCAAGGGTTCGGCTGTTCGCCGATTAAAGTGATACGTGAGTTGGGTTTAGAACGTCGTGAGACAGTTCGGTTTCTATCTGCCGTGGGTGAAGGAAATTTGAGAAGGTCTGACTCTAGTACGAGAGGACCGAGATGGATATACCTCTGGTGTACCAGCTGTTATGCCAATAGCATCGCTGGGTAGCTATGTATAGATGGGATAATTGCTGAAAGCATATAAGCAAGAAACCCTCTTCAAAAAGATTTCCCAATTAAGGCCGTGGAAGACTACCACGTTGATAGGCTAGGTGTGTAAGCATGGTAACATGTTAAGCTAACTAGTACTAATAGCCTGATTGATTTATTTGCTTGATATATGTGTATATGTAGTGTTAAATATTAAATTAAAGAAAGTTTTTATTGACTTGGTGGCTATAGCAAAGATGAAACACCCGATCTCATCTCGAACTCGGAAGTGAAACTTTTTAGCGCTGATGGTACTTGAAAAGGGAGAGTAGGTCGCTGCCAAGTTTATAAAAACTTTCTTTATTTCATTTTAAAACTTCACATAAAAATCTTAACTACGTTGTCTTTGCTTTTTTTCTTGTGCAATAATAGTATTTACTTTTAAGGGTGTACCCTTTTGAGTAAGTGCATGGGAAGGCTGTACTTGTGTCATTGATGTAGCATCTGTAGACTGATGTAAGATATGGCCTGCACTTAATTCTACTTCTGTCTTTTTCTTTAAAGAATCATAGACAAGCTTTTTTGTTTGTGCCAGTGTTGATGTTACATCTCTTCTCAAACTGCATCTAAGCGTTTGTTGTTCTTTAAATTCTTTCCTTGTAAATTTTTCCCCTGCCATTAAACACCCATTAATCTATTTTAAAAACTTTACTTATGTTATCATAATCAAAGCAGTTGTAAATACCTTTTGAGAAATTTTTTTACTTTATTTTT
Source organism: Wolbachia endosymbiont of Pentalonia nigronervosa (assembly GCF_014534705.1). GTDB lineage: Bacteria > Pseudomonadota > Alphaproteobacteria > Rickettsiales > Anaplasmataceae > Wolbachia. The sequence continues at coordinate 44,869 of NZ_JACVWV010000001.1, forward strand.
TTAAGGCAAATAGTTAGATCTTTTTGTAAATTATGATAATTTGTTTGGGTAATGCTCTTGTGAGTTAATATTATGTAATAATACCCTATATTGCTTATATTTAATATTGTTTTGGTAAGCATGCGAAGTTGTCTTTTTATTTTATTTCTTTTTGTTGCTTTTCCCATTTTTTTACCAACAGCTAAACCTACTCTAATTGTATCAGTGTACTTTTTAGATTCTATTTCTTTTATCGCATACAATGACATATAAAACCCACGATAGAAAGAACTACTAGGTATCAGTTTCTTTTTAAATGCTAGAGAAAAATCTTTTTTTTTATGCTTATTATGCGCATAGTTTATTACACCCTAATGAGCGACGTCTGTTTAGAATTTTTCTTCCAGCTCTTGTTTCCATACGTGTACGAAACCCATGCCTACGTTTTCTGATTAAATTTTTTGGTTGAAATGTTCTCTTCATTGTTTTTATATTAATATAATAGTTATTTTAGATTATTTTACTTTATTGTCAAACAATGGTTAATTTATATAGTACTATTGTAAGATGAAATTTGATGAATTTATTTTTAACGTGAAACCAGTTTTACTCATATTTGCGCTGCTTACTCTTTTATTCTGCTTTAGGGATGAATTTCAAAAGATGAGTAAGGTAAAATCTTATTTATATCTTAGTTGTTTATGGATATTAATTTGTTTATTAATTTTCTGTAATAATTATCTTGTAATTATAGCATTATTTCTTTTTTTACTTTCTTTTATTTTTAAAAATAAAAAATATAAAATAGCAAAATTTATACTATTTATAGCTTTAGCTATATCGGTTTTTATTACCTTATTTATAATGTTATCTATCTTTATTCAGTCTATTAGTTTTTTTGATAAAGTAGCTGTTTCAGAATTTTTGTTTTGTTTGAAGTGGGATCACAATGTAACTAGTGAAGAGAAATCAGGGTGTTTTGGTATGGCACCACTTTTAGTTGGCACGTTGCTTATAACCATTGTGGCAATGTTGGTTGTTATTCCATTAGGTTTATTTGCTGCAATATATATCAGTGAATATGCTAATAAAAAAATGCGTTATATAATTAATACAACTTTACAGATTTTATCTGCTATTCCTACAGTCGTGTACGGATATTTTTCAATAGTTTTTTTATCCTTTGCTGTCAAGCAAGCAGTAGGTTTATTTGGTTTGAATATAAATTCAGAAAGTGCTTTAGTTGCGGGTCTGTCGATTGGAATTATGATTCTTCCTTTTTTTATTTCTTTATTAGAAGATGCAATAAGGTCTGTTCCGAAAAGTCTGCGTTATGGCTTCATGGCGTTAGGTGCAACTCCAGCAGAGACTATATGGCATATAGTGATACCTTATGCAATGCCTACAATTTTAAGTGCGGTTTTATTATCCATTTCTAGAGCTGTAGGTGAAACTATGATTGTATTAATGGCTGTTGGAATTAATGCAAATTTGACTTTCAATCCTCTACGTTCGGTTACTACTATTACTGTACAAATTGCGACATTGCTTACTGGAGATCAGGATTTTAGTAGTGCACATACTTTGGCTGCATATGCACTTAGTTTAGTGTTATTTATTATTACATGGGTATTGAACGCATTTGCACTGTTTATAATCAGGCGTAATTAGCAAATAATGTTGCAAAATCCTTATGAATAATATAGAATTTATTTTTTAAAGAGTTTTTTGTAGTGTCAAGCGGTAAAAATACAAAGTTAAATATAGGGAAAGTAATAAAAATAACTCAAGCAGTTATTGATTTAAGATTTGAAGGTGAACTACCTAAGATATTTAATGCTTTAAAAAGTAATTTGAAATATAAGGGTAAGGAATTAATTTTAGAAGTTTCACAACATGTAGGTGATAATGTGGTGCGTTGCATTGCGATGGATAGTACAAATGGTGTATCGAGAAACGATGAATTTGTGGATACAGGTGCTCCGATATCAGTACCGATTGGACGTGCAACTTTAGGCAGAATTTTTAATGTTGTTGGAGAGCTCATAGATGAGCGTGGCCCACTGAATGGGGAATTTATCTTAGAACCTATACACAGGGACCCACCAAGTTTTACTGAACAAAAGATACAGGAAGAAGTTTTAGTTACGGGAATAAAAGTTATAGATCTTCTTGCACCTTACCTCAAAGGAGGCAAAATTGGTCTGTTTGGTGGTGCTGGAGTTGGTAAAACTGTTTTAATAATGGAATTAATTAACAACATAGCAAAGGCTCATAAAGGGTTTTCTGTGTTTGCAGGAGTAGGGGAGAGGACTCGTGAAGGTAATGATCTTTATCATGAGATGATTACTTCAAATGTAATAAATATAGATGAGTATGAAAAATCTCAAGCTGTTCTGGTATATGGTCAAATGAATGAACCTCCTGGAGCAAGAGCTAGGGTTGCTTTAACAGCACTTACTATGGCGGAGTATTTCCGTGATCGTGAAAGTCAAGATGTATTGTTTTTTGTGGATAATATCTTTAGGTTTACTCAAGCTGGTTCTGAAGTTTCTGCATTGCTTGGAAGAATACCATCAGCTGTTGGTTATCAACCAACGTTGGCAACTGATATGGGTATGATGCAAGAAAGGATAGCTTCGACTACTTCAGGCTCTATAACTTCTGTTCAAGCTATATATGTTCCTGCAGATGATTTAACTGATCCAGCTCCAGCAACTACTTTCTCTCACCTTGATGCTACTACGGTGTTGTCGAGGCAGATAGCTGAAATGGGAATATATCCTGCTGTTGATCCACTTGATTCAACTTCTCAATCTTTGTCACCTGAGATAATTGGTGAGGAACATTATAAGGTTGCTTCTGAAGTGAAGCGTATATTGCAGACTTACAAATCTTTGCAAGACATTATTGCTATACTTGGTATGGATGAGTTGTCTGATGAGGATAAAATTATTGTTGATAGGGCGCGTAAGATTCAAAAATTCCTTTCTCAACCTTTTCATGTTGCAGAAGTATTTACTGGTATGCCTGGCAAGTTTGTTTCACTTGCTGATACTGTTTCTAGTTTTAAGGGTATTATTGAAGGTAAATATGATCATTTGCCAGAAGCTGCGTTTTATATGGTAGGAAATATAGATGAAGCAATTCAAAAAGCAAAAGAGTTAATATGAATGCTTTTAAAGTAAAGTTTTTTTCTCCTGATAATTATATTTCATTTGATAGAGTGTTATCTGTTTTAGTAAATGGAATGGAAGGCAAGCTTATGATTCAAGCTAATCATGCACCTTATTTAATTTGTATACTATCTGGTGAAGTGGTTGTAAAAATGAATAACCAAAAAGAAGAAAAATTTATGATAGATCGTGGTATGTTAGAAATTGCAGATAATAATTGTAGCATTGTCACAAGTGAATTTCGGGTGATTTAAAAATACTTTATTTTGCTGCTTTGTACTAAATCTTTTAGGTCTATTATCTAATAATACCTCCAGTACTTTCACACACTAAATCAACTATTGCTTTGGACTCCTTTTGAATTTCCTCCTCAGTGAGGGTATGAGTTGGGGAGCAAAAAGTAACCGATAGTGCTATAGACATTTTATTAGGCTCTATATTACTTCCATGATATATATCAAACACTAGAACCTCTATAATGAGCTCTGAACTTTTCTTTACTGTGTTGATTATGTTGCCTATTTTTACCTCTTTATCTATTATGAACGCAAAATCGCGTTTGACATTTTGGTACTTATAATCAACAAATTTTTCTTTATTAATATGTAAGTTTTGTATGTTTTCTAAAATTACTTCAAAGCCTACAACTTTCTTCTTGATTTCAAAAAAATCTATTACACTTGGGTGTAACTCTCCAAAATAGCCTACTATCTTATTTTTAAAGGAGAAAGCACCTGATTTTCCTGGATGATAATATTTTTTGTCTGTTTTTTCTATTGTTAATTTGTCACAATTGATATTGAAAAATTCTAAAATCGACATAAAATCAGCCTTTGCATCAAAAACATCTATTTCTCTATCAATATTATAATGGCTTTTTGATAAGTTATTTCCTGATCTTATTCCACTTAAAACATACTTAGGTTGACTTAAAACATCCTTATTTTCATATGTGGGTCCAATTTCAAAAATCATGAGATCAGATGAGCCACGCACAACGTTATCAGCTGCAACTTGCAGTAAGTTTGGTATTATACTTGGCCTCATTATATTAAAATTACTATTAAATGGATTTTCAATAGTAAATAGCTTGTCCGCGTATCCAAACCTTTCGGCTATTGAACTGCTCATAAATGACCAAGTAAGTACTTCACAGAATCCTCTGCTTGACAGTAAAATACGTAAATTATCATATACACTAATTATAACTTCAGCGTTGCTAGTTAGTTGCTCTTCTTTTATCTTCTCGTAGCCATATATTCTTACAACTTCTTCAACTAGATCGACAGGCATGGTAACATCTGGTCTCCAGCTTGGAACTCGAACATTCCAGTTGTCTTTTTCAACTTTAAATCCTAATCTTGTTAAGATGTTGAATATTTCATCAGGAGATATTATCACACTTCCAAGTTTACTGACATCTTGATAGTTAAAGTCAATGTAATGGTCTTTCTTTTCTAAACTACCGGCAGATACTATATCTGAAGCTGCACCACCACATAAATCTATAATCATTTTAGTTGCAAGATCAAGTCCAGCGGTAACAAAGCCTGGATCAACTGATCTTGCAAACCTATAGCTAGAGTCTGTTGAGATGTTTAGTTGCCTTGAAATGGAAACCGGATCAAACCATGCAGATTCTAAAAAGATATTAGTAGTTTCAAGGGTACATTCGCTGTGCTTTCCGCCTATGACTCCAGCAATCGCATGGATACTCTGATTATCAGAAATAACATTTATATCACTATCAAGTAAATATTCTTTCCCATTTAAAGCAGTAAAGACCTCCTTATTGCCTGCTTTCCTTACTGTAAGTTTTTTATCTATTTTGTCTGCATCATATGCATGCATTGGGCGACCAAAGGATATCATAATGTAATTAGTGATATCAACTATTGTGGAAATAGAACGAATTCCTATTGATTCTAGTCTATCTTTTAACCATTTTGGACTTTTTTTATTTTTTACATTGGCAAGATACCTGCCACTGATGAAACTTTGTCCGTCAGTTACTTCAACATCGATCGATGAATTTATAGAACTAGTGATTTGTGGAATACTTACAATTTTCAGTTCACCGATTCCAGTTGCAGCTAAATCTCGAGCTATTCCATAGATGCTCAAACAATCTCCACGATTTGGGGTGATATTAACATCGATTACAGAATCACAATTAAAAAACTTGCTTCCCACTGTGTAATCATCGGAAAGTTCTATTATTCCTTCACTCTCCTCTTGAGTTAGTGCCAATTCGGAAGCGGAGCAGAGCATTCCTTCACTTAATACACCACGTATTTTTGTGGGTTTAATTGTAAAGTTACTTTCCGGCAGTGTACTACCTACTGATGCAAGCACTGTTTTCATATTATTTCTAACGTTATTTGCTCCACAAACTATTTGCAGAATTTTACTTCCGTCATTCACTTGACATAATTTTAATTTATCAGCGTTTGGATGCGATTTAACTTCTGATACTTCTGCAACAACAAACTTAGCTAACGTTGAATTATCCACAACATTTTCTACTTCTAACCCTATGTGAGTTAACTTCTCAGTGATTTCTTCTAAATTAGCATCTGTTTGTAAATATTCTAACAACCAAGATAATGTAAATTTCATGAACCTTTAAAGAAATAAAAGATTATTGTAATATAAAACATGATAATTTTAAAGATCATTATTCCTCCTAAGGAAGGAATCACCCAGCATCAAAGATTAGTGATATTTTATTTCCTGGTGAACGCTCTATTTTATTTTCCAGTTCTAGTTCTAAAAGAGCCATTAAAGCCGTATTGGCAGATAGTCCACTTGCTAATATAAGTTCATCTACATCAATAGGTACGGAGTTGATATAATCAACAATTACTGACTTTGCTTGTTGTAATTTCTCTTGCTTGATATCTTTTTTACTTAGATCCAAAGCCTGAGTGTCAAAAAAACTTTTTTGATGTGGAGGTAAGTTAAATTTAATGCTTTCTATTATATCATCAGCGGATTCAATAAGTTTAGCGCCATTTTTAATTAAATAGTTACTTCCGCCATAGCGTGAATCTAAAGGGAAACCAGGAACTGCAAAAACGTCTCTTCCTTGATTTAAAGCAAAATTTGCAGTTGTCAAAGAACCAGAATGTTTCGATGCTTCAACTACCACGACACCCAATGATAAACCAGATATAATGCGATTTCTTTGAGGAAAATATTGTGGTTTAGGTTGAGTAGCAAGTGGCAGTTCAGTAATTACTAATCCTCCGTTTTCGATGATTTTTTTATATAAAGCTAAATTCTCTTTTGGATATACTATATCAATTCCACTTGCCATAACGGCAATTGTTGGGTGATTTTTATATATCACACTATTTGCTGCAGTATCAATTCCTTTTGCAAGTCCAGAAACAGTTACAAAACCAGCTTCACTTAGATCAAGTGCCAGCTTATTGGCAAAATTTCGACCATTTATTGAAGAGTTACGCCCACCAATGACTGCAATAATCTCACGATTTAATAATGATATATCACCTAGTACAGTGATTATAGGTGGACAATCTAATATATTTCTTAAAAAATCAGGATAATTTGGATCACATGCAGGTATAATTTTAGCTCCTATTTTCTCTGTGTGATCGATTTCCTTCTGTGCATCTTGAATTCCATATACTTTTTTATTATCTAGTCTGCTAAAGTATTCAAATGCATTGTTCAGTGACCCGGAAGCTCTTAGCAAATTAAAAAATTTTGTAGGTCCAACAGTTCTTGCTAAGCTTACCCATATTGCCAGTTCTTTATTGTTTAGTTTATTTATCTTCATAAAAGAATTCATCTCTATTAATACAACCTATAGTTTAGTATAAAAATATTTAATAAAGTATTAATATCTAAATTATAATATATATTAATAAATATTTCATCAGAAGACTTGAATTATTCATCAGTTTAGTGTACCTAAATATTATACAAATATATATATCTTTTATGACACATTTTGTTACAGATAAATGCATAAAATGCAAATATACAGATTGTGTAGAAGTGTGCCCTGTTGATTGTTTTTATGAAGGTAAAAATATGCTTGTGATCAATCCAGATGAATGTATTGATTGTGGGGTATGCATACCGGAGTGTCCAGTAGATGCAATTGTTACTGACGATTCTACAAAAGACATTCAAGACTTAGGTGATGAGCTACTTACCAGTGAACAAAAAACTTTTAGGTTATTTTATAATATCAATGCAGAGTATTCAAAAAAATGGCCGCAGATTACAGCTAAAAAGCAACCCTTAGATACAGCGGAAGAATATAAGGAAAAGAAAGATAAATCAATACATTTTAATGAGAATGTAGAACAATCTAATGCAGATGATTACTGAACAAAGCCTATAATGTCCTTGATTTCTTTTATATTTCTGGTGGCGATTTCTGCTGCTCTTTTTGTGCCTTTTTCGAGTATTTTGTGTAAGTAACACCTGTCTTCCAGCAGATTATGCATCTTTTCACGTATAGGTGACAAAACACTGATAATTAGATCAGCCAATTCTTTTTTGAAGTATTCCATGTTATGCTTATTCATTTGTTCGCACACTTCGTCTATATCGATATTACTAAGCAATGAATAAATACTGACCATGTTACATATCTCTGGCCGATCTGTTAAATCAAAACCTGTGATTAAGTCTGTTTTTGCTTTTTTTACCTTACTAGAAATGTAGTCATTTGAATCATCAAGATTAATGCGTGAATAATCAGAAGTATCAGACTTACTCATCTTTTTTGTACCGTCTCTCAAGCTCATTATCCTCAACAAACTACTTGTAGTGAGGGTGTCAGGTAAAACAAAATAATCTTGTTTGTAGTGATTATTAAAAGCTGATGCAATATCACGTGTAATTTCCAGGTGTTGCTTTTGGTCGTCACCAACAGGAACATATTTGGTTTTATAGAGCAAAATATCTGCAGCCATAAGTACTGGATAACTATATAGCCCTAAAGAGGATTTATTCTTATCACCAGCAGCTTTGTCTTTAAATTGAGTCATGCGGTTAAGCCAACCAATCGGTGTGTAACAACCAAGTAACCAGCTCAATTCGGCATGGCTACTAACTGTAGATTGATTAAAAATAATGGCTTTTTCAGGGTTGATTCCACATGCAACGTAAGCTGCCACCATTTTCAAAATGTTACTTTTCAACTCACTTGCAGGAAGCTTATTAGCTGTAATTGCATGCATATCAACAATGCAAAAAAGAGATTTATATTTACTCTGTAAGTCTACCCACTGCTTAATTGCACCAAGATAATTACCTAAATGTATTGTTCCACTTGGCTGAATACCTGAAAAAACAATCTCTCGCATTGCTTAATTGTTATCTGATTTTTTAGAGATAATTACCATTGCAGGGCGAAGTAATCTCTTTTTTATTGTGTAACCAGTTTGTAAAACTTCTATTATAGTACCAGGCTCCTTTTCGTTATCCTCTTTTTCTATAACGGCTTGATGTAAGTTGCTGTCAAAAGGCTCGCCAAGTGGACTTATTTCTTCTATCTCATGTTTTCTTAAATCGTTCATAATTTTTTGATGAGCTACCTTAACTCCTTCATGAACAGGGTCTCCATCTTGCAAATTTTCTATTGCTCTCTTTAAATTATCGCATGAATCAATCATATCACGTGCAAAACTCGTCATAGAATAATCTCCTGCATCTTTAACTTGTTTTTGCATTATACGTTTGATATTTTCATTGTCTGCGATAGCACGACGCAGATGATCCTCAAGTTGAGCTGCGCGTTCTTTTAATATGTTCAATTCTTCGTTTAAGTCACCTATTTGCTCATTATTATCTGGTGGACTATTAACTTTTTGCTTATTGACCATATTAACAAATTTCTTCTTTTTTTCTTGCTCTGACATATTACTTCTCTTAAGAACCTACATAAATATATAGCGATTAATCTAAAAATATCAACTACATTTGTCTTTCTATGCTTGAATTTAAAAAGTCAATTAAAATGCTTTTATAAACAGAATCAGCAAAGGTGCTTATATTACTTTTTGCAATGTTAATATAGTGTTTCGCTTTTTCTATGGAAAGCCGAATGGCGTTATGCTTTTCTATGTAATGCAAAGCTTGATCAAAATCATGCTCGTTGGAAGAAAAACATTTTTGCCAAAATTCTTGCTCTTTTGGACTACCTTGCTCATATGCTATAATTACAGGTAATGTTACTCTGCCACCAAGAAAGTCCTTTCCTGTTTGCTTTCCGGAAATACTGCGATTAGCAATATAATCTAGTACATCATCAATTATCTGAAATGCTATACCAAAATTGAAACCAAAGTCCTTCAATTTCGTTATCTCATTGTCTGTTGCACCAGACACAACAGAGGCAGCTTCACAGCATGCAGAAAATAAAGATGCTGTCTTTTTCTCAATAATATAAAAATAATTTTGCCTCATTATTTTGGGATCAAATTGTGTACTCATTTGCTTTATTTCACCATTTACAAGTGAATACGATGCTTCAGATAAAATGGATAAAATATTTAAATTTCCACATTCTATAAGCCACCTAAATGCCATGGTTAATAATAGATCACCAACCAAAATGCTCAACTTATTTCCCCATATTTTATTTGTTGTTTCAATTCCATGACGTACGTCACTTTCATCCAGCACATCGTCATGAAGTAAGGTAGCATTGTGTATAAACTCTACAGCAGCAGCAACGTTAATCTTATTTTCTCCTGAATAGTTTAGCATCTTGCATATTATAAAAATAAGTTTAGGTCTTATTTTCTTTCCACCTGATTTTATTAGGTTCGAGATAATATTAGTAGCAAGTGAAACTTGTTTATTGCTGATATCAATATTATTAAGGATAAAATCTTCCATTATGAGCAAATCGGAAGATGTAGTGCTATCTAGATTCTGCATAAATTAGCATCGAGAAATTTTTCTTATACCTTATTCTCTTCTGCTTCTGAATGTATTATACCCTTTTTAATAAACCATAAAACTCTATCAGTTGCTTGTGCACCCACACTTAACCAATATTTTAACCTGTCAGCTTTTACTACAACGCGATTCTTGTTATCCTTCGGCAACATAGGATCATACTGTCCTATTCTCTCAATAAAACGTCCATCTCTTGGTGCTCGTGAGTCAGCAACAACAATTCTATAAAAAGGACGCTTTTTTGCTCCAAACCTTGCCAATCTTATTTTAACTGCCATGTTAACCTTTATTTATACATTAAGTTTTATTTTATATGTTTAATAAAATAAGTCAAATGAATTTATCCCCTCATCATACCAGTGCGAGCACTTTGGTGCGTTATTTGCGTGAGACGAGTTTCAGGTTCTATTTTTTGTGTTTGTCCACTCAATTGTGTGAACTGGTTTATTCTTTTTCGTACTAGTCCTTCTTGTACTAGTCCCTTTTTACAGCAAGGAGTGTCTTTAACAGGCTCTTTTTCTGGCTTTTCTTCACTACTAATGTAACCACTGTCCCGAGATATACTGTCTTTATCTTGCGGTGTTAAAGATTGCTCATGATTTATAGAAACATATCTGCCATCTTTTAGGTGAGCACCTATAATAACAGGTTTTGATTTTTTATCTTCTGCGCGGTGTTCTCTCGCCATTCTTTTTGCAGCAAAGTCTGCTTTAGCATATATAGGTTCTTGTTCTAATGACTTGTCCTGCATGTCAGATCTCTTTTGTTCTATTACTTTGCTTTCTATGGCAGAATTTACTTCGGCATATATAGGTTCCTGAGGTAAAGAGTTAGTATCTTGTAAATCATCTATCTTATCATAAATAATCTTATTATCCATAAATTGTGCTTCAGTTTTTTGTTGAGGTGTTGGTGGAAGTGGACGCTCTATATTCACTAAAGTGTGCTTTCTTTTAGTATTTATTTCATCTGTATGATCATATTCAGAACCTTTTTCTAATAAAAATCTTATTATAGGATGAAAGATTATCTCCTCTGGTAAGTTTTTTGATGGATCTAATATCAAATTTCTTGAGATCGCTAGTCTTTCAACAGCATGTGTTATAGCATTTCTCTTATTTTTATCAAGTGAATTGACATCAGCTCCTGCATTGACAAGCAATTTTACTATGTCAGTTTTAAGATTTTTTATAGCATATGTAAGTGCATCATTTAAGTATTTATTGTCTTTACTTCTGACAGATTTTTCTTTTTTAAAATATGAAAAAATTTTGTCTAATGTATTAAAGGCACTCAAAGTAAAGTTTACAATTTTCTTGTTGTTAGATTTTATAGCTTGAATCAATAAATATTTTTTAATATTCATAAGTTATCCCTCACTGTTTTAGTTGTTTAGGATGGTATGCTATCTTATAACGGTTGATTTTTTCTTAAATCCGATGCTGTTATGTACCAATCGGATAATTACCAGTGAAACAGGCATCGCAATATTGTGGTGCAGTACTATTACGCTTTTCCTCTTTAACAGCATAATATAACCCTTCAATACTCAAGAAAGCTAAACTATCGACTCCGATACTTTCTTTCATTTCCTCTATGGATAGATTTGCTGCAACTAGATCTTTGCAATCAGGTGTATCTATTCCATAAAAACAGGAGTATTTAATAGGTGGGCTTGAAATTTTTAAGTGAATTTGCTTTACCCCTGCATCTTTCAATATAAGTATTATATTTTTTAATGTGCTGCCTCGCACTATACTGTCATCTATTAAAACTATATTTTTATCCTTTAAGATATGTTTATTGGCGTTATATTTTAGTTTTACTCTTACTTTACGCACCTCAGCAGTTGGTTGTATGAAAGTTCTTCCTATGTAATGATTGCGAATTATCCCAAGCTCCATAGGTAATCCTGAGTGCTCAGAATATCCAATAGCTGCTGGTATACCGGAATCAGGTATTGGTACAACTATATCTGCATTACTGTCTTGAGGACTTTCTTTTGCAAGTGTTCTTCCTATTGCTTTTCTTATATCGTATATAGACCTATTCTCCATGATACTGTCCGGTCTAGAAAAATAGATAAACTCAAAAACACAAAAACTTGATTTTTGTTGTAAAAAAGGAAAGACTGAAGTTAATTTACCATTTCTATCGATAGTTACCAACTCACCAGGTTTTATTTCTCTCACAAAACTTGCATTTACTATATCGAGAGCGCAGGTTTCAGATGCAAGTACATAAGAATCATTCAATTTACCCAAAACAAGAGGTCTAATTCCTGCAGGATCACGTACTCCAATGACCATATCTTGGTTAATTGCTACAAAAGAATAAGCACCTTGTGCCTGCTTTAATGCATCTATAAAACTCTCTAAGAAAGTGTCTTTAGTACTGGCTGCTACCAGATGTAACACTATTTCTGTATCTATATCTGACTGAAAAATACATCCTTTTTGAATCAATTGTTCACGCAATGCTTGAGTCTTAATTAAGTTACCATTGTGTGCTATAGCAAAATCACCAAATTTACTGCTGCTAAGCATCGGTTGTACTCCGTATTTGCTTCCACTTGTTGAGTACCGCACATGACCTATTGCATAATTTCCAGGTAGGGAACTTTTTATTTCATCTATGTCATCTAATACACTACTTACTTGACCTGGAAAGTGATAAGAATACACCTTGCCGTTTTGGCTTGTAACTACACCAAAAGACTCCTGACCTCTGTGTTGCAAAGCATGAAGACCTAATATGGAGTTAAACGCAGCATTGTTACCACAACTTATACCAAATACTCCGCATTCTTCGTGAAGCATAAAAAACTATTAAGCAAAATATAATCTTACTTTAGCGCGAATAAAGTACAAGTGTTTTATTTACAGCACTACTTACAATCTGTTGATGATAAAAGAAGAAGTGGTAATAATTCATTGAATTATTACCACTTGCACAGACAAAGATATGGCTTATTGCTTCACCTTAGACGGATCGCTTACTGCCTTTACATTAACATTAGACAGTTTAGCATCTTTTCTTGGTTCAAATAGCTCAATGAGTTTCTTTATCTTGTTGTCTTTTCTGACATCATTGGAAATCTTTAGACCATCCATAAGCCTCTTTTCTCTTGGGCCAATTATTATTTTAGCTGGTATTTTTTTTGCATCATTTTGACCTACAGAAGACTTATTAGCATCCATAGTACTAGGTGATGGTGGTGCTGAAGGAGTCGGCTGATTTTTAGTATCCATGTGAACTATAAGAGACTTATTAGCATTCATAGTACTAGGTGATGGTGGTGCTGAAGGAGTTGGCTGATTTTTATTATCTATGTGAAGTATAGACCGACTAGCCAAACCAATTTGACTTGGAGACTCCTGAGAATCCGAAGTGCGAGATAGATTGTTAAAGAATGCAATCTTATCTTTTACAGGCGAAGGGTTTTTTTTGATTGGATTAACACTAATATTATGTTTTTCCATGAGGTCTTTCTGTACTACCCCAAATGTTTTAGATAAATTATCGGTAGCGTTAAAAGTGGTATTTACTTCAGTGCTATTATTTGCGTTGAAAAATATACCACTATCATTGCTTTTTTGGGAACTATGAAAATGTTTGTCTTGAGGTGATTTAATTGGTGTGGATGACCAAATTTTAGCCTCTGGAAGTTTTGCTTTATTATCTGCTTGAGGTGCTGATGTTTTATTTGCTTTTGTAAAAGCAAATCCTGCCTTTTCTTTTTGTTCTGGAGTCAATGTTTTAAGTACTTTAGTGACTTGTAATTCATAAGTGTTTAATTTACTATCAGATGTTTTTTGACTTTTTGTATCTACAACTGCTTGAAATTTTTGTTGTGCAGCCAGAGCTTGAGATGTTTTTGGTGCATTTTTTGGTGATCCTGAAGAAATGATTTTTGCATCCATGTTTGGTTGCAATGCAAGATTTGCCTTATTTTCTTGCTTTAATACTAGTTTGGGTTGCTCAATGTTTTCTCCTCTCTTTCTAATTTGCTCGAACACTTTAGCCATATTGTTTTTATGCAAATTTTCTGTAGTCATATTTGTACCTCTCTAGATTTATTAACTGTTATAATGGTAACTTGAAAGATATTAAATTTGTCACAATAACATTGACAAGCCAGACGGCTTTTAACTGTTAAATTAGCATTGACAGAGGATTTTCTACGTAATGTTTAAAGGTGTTTAGGAACTTTGCTCCTAATGCTCCATCAACTGCTCTGTGATCAACAGAGAGCGTAACTGCCATCATTTCTGCTATCTCTACTTTCTCATTCTCGACAATAGGACGTTTTTCAGATGCACCAACAGCCATTATACAAGACTGTGGTGGATTAATTATAGCACTGAAGGTCTTGATACCAAACATACCTAAATTAGAGATAGTAAACCCACCTCCTTGAAACTCTTCGGGCTTTAATTTACCAGATTTTGCTTTGCTCGCTAAAGCTTTTACTTCTTGTGAAATAGACAAAATACTTTTTTTATCGGCATTTTTAACTATAGGGGTAATCAACCCATCATCAAGAGCCACAGCTATAGAGATATCTACATTTGAGTACTTCAGTATCTTATTACTTATCCATGAGGAATTTATTTCAGGAAATTTTCTCATGCTAAGAGCAACAGCTTTAATAACTAGGTCATTGATTGTAACTTTACTGTTTTCAATTGTGGTATTAATTTCATTTTTTAATGATATTAATTTATCAATTTTGCAGTCTACCGTTAGGTAAAAGTGAGGAATGGTTTGCTTAGATTCTACTAAACGCTGAGCTATGATTTGGCGCATATTGCTAACTTCAGTTGCAATATCTTCTGTATTAGTTCTCTCATAATCTTCAAGCTTTACATCGCTGCTTAATATATCAGCTTTAATTATACGTCCATATGGTCCTGTGCCTTTGAGCTGGCTTGTATTGATTCCTTCACTTTGAGCTATTCTCTTAGCTATTGGGCTGATTTTTATTCTGTCTTCATCATTTTGGAGTATTTCTACATTTGGTTTTTCCTTATCTTCTTTTTTAGTTTCATCTTTTTTAGCCTCATCATTACTCCTGGAAGATGCTGCGGTATAGTTGTTAAGTGCATTTTGATCTTCCTCTTCCTCCAGAATTAGGGCTATTAGCTGATTAACAGGTACACCACTTGTTCCCTCTGGCACGAGAATTTTTGCCATGGTTCCTTCATCTACAGATTCAAATTCCATGACAGCTTTATCGGTTTCTATTTCAGCAATGACATCACCCACTTCAACTTTATCTTGTTCTTTCTTATGCCACTTTACTATTTTTCCTCCGGTTTTACTCATTGTTGGAGAAAGAGCGGGCATTAATATCTCTATAGGCATGTATTGTATATTAAAAATCTACTTAATTTTTAAACTACTCCTTACCTGATGTCAATCTAATCGTTAATTGTATGATTTTTTTGAAACTTTAGTGCATGCAAAGCATACATGCACTGAGTCTATTTATTAAGCAGCTATTGCTGCTGCTTGTGCAGCACCACTGTTTACATTAATTTCTTCTAAGCTGCCAGGTTTTTCCTGTGAAAATGAATTTGCATAATCACAAATTTCCTCTATTTTTTCAGGTGATAAACATTTACTTGCGCCATCTGAAGCGTAAGCTACTTGTAAGAGTACTTTTCCAGCACAGTACGGCATGTATGATAAAATATGTACTGCACTAGATGTACACCCTAAGGCATTCATAGAAAAAACAGTAACTTTGTATCCTGCAGTATTTTGGTATCCTGCAGTTTCTTTGTTTTGCTCTTTATGCTTTTCTAGCAGCTTTGATATTTCATATGGGACATGAGATGCACCAGCCATACAATATGAAATGCCTTCCAGGGTATATCCCATAACTAATGCTGTTGCATATAAAGCTTGAGCTCCATATTTTGCAGCATATAGTGAGGGCCTGATAACATAGGAAACTACACCACTTTCAGAAAGTGCTTGTTCCATTGCTTCATCTGCATAGTTGACTACATCTTCAGAATTAACTTCTACAAATTCTTCTTCAGAATTTTGCTCCGTAGTTTCTTCTGCAGAAACAACTACATTAGCATCAACTTCTACGCGTTCTTGTTCGGTTGTTTGAACAGGATTAGCTGGTTCTTCACTAGCATTTCCAAAAATTTTATTTAAAACTGCTCTTAACATTTTTACCTCTTATGTAACTATATATTGATATATTAACTTAATATTAATCACATGTCAATATTAATAATTTTTTTTCAAGATATAAGGTCTTTTATTTTTAGCGTCAGGTAGCTATAGGTTTGAGTCTATGATAGAGAAACAAAGCTGTCATGTAAGTCTTTTACTAAAACTTCAGCATATTCTTTTTTAATGATGATGCTAATTTTGATTTCGGATGTTGAAATAGCAAGCATTTCTATTTTATTTCTCTCTAAAACCTTGAATATGTTATACATCACAGCAGTATTGGATGTAATACCTATACCGATGATTGAAATTTTAGCTATACTATCATTTATAGTATAATCAATATTTTTACCTAATAACTTTTTTGCTCGATCAACATCACACTTGGGAGTTACTAAACTTGCATTATGTATCATATCAACTCTTATATTTGCACCTACTATATCTTTCAAAATGTGTAAAGTAAGATCAGTGAAAGCAATCAATACCTCATTAGTGCTATATGTTATCCCAGTTACTAAATGTTTTTCCAATACATCGTTATTGGGTAACACAGAAGTACCTTCGGATTCTTTAAAAGTGGAAAGTACTTGCAGTTTTATATTATGTCTCATTGCTATTTGTATTGAACGATTATGTAAGATTTTAGCACCAGATAAAGACATTTCCAACATCTCGTCATAGGAAATAGATTTAAGTCTACGTGCTTTGGGAACAATTTTTGGATCAGTTGTATATATTCCATCAACATCAGTAAAAATTTCACAAGTCTTAACATTGAAAGCTACCGCTAAGGCCACAGCAGATATATCTGAACCTCCTCTACCAAAAGTAGTCAATCTATTATTACATACACCCTGAAAGCCAGCAACTATTGCAACTGAGCACCCTTCGGAAAATGATTTTTGCAAACAGTCAATTTTTACTTCCTTAATTTTTGATTCAGAATAGAAATCATCGGTCACAATTGGTAATTGCCAAGCAAGCCACGACTTAGCGTTAATACCTATAGACTGCAGTGTGATTGCTAATAGTCCACACGAAATTTGCTCCCCTGCAGAAAGTAGCACATCATATTCTGATAGTTCTTGCTGACAACTCAAACTCGAGATATGTTGAGCTTGAAGGGCCATTTGATCAGTAAAGCCTGCAGCTGCAGATACAACCACTACTACATTATAACCTCTTTCGATATCATTTTTTATGAGATGTGCAACTCTATTTAAATTAGTTAAAGAGGTTCCGCCAAACTTTTTGACAACTATATTATTCACTGCCTGATTGAAAAATAAACGTACTAAAATAAATTACTACAACCTTTATGTGAATAATGCACGTGATATTTTTTATACAGAAGATTCTTGTGCAATCTTACCCAAAAAATCAAATTAAACTAGCATAGAAACTACTTTATCATAACTTGGCAATGAATTAATTTCTCCAATTGCAGCTAGGGTGGTTTTTTCACACTGAGATAGTAATTTCTCTGCTGTTTCTTGTACATCAGCGGCACTTACAGCGCTAATCTTTTCTATCAACTCGTGTTTGCTGATATATTTTCCGTAGTTAGCATAATAGTAGCTTAAGGTTTCAGCACGTGAGCTGGTACTTTCACGAGACATTAAAATTTGAGATTTGATTCTTTCTTTCACTCTACTCACTTCCTCTGCTTGGAGATCATTTGTGCATAATTTTTTCAACTCTGTTGTTATAGACTGCAGAAGTTTATCTAGATTGCTACTGTCTGTGCCAGCAAAGATCGAAAGTATTCCTGTATCCGTGTAGCTAGAATTAAATGAATAAATGGAATAAGCTAAACCTTGCTTTTCTCTTACTTCTTGAAACAGGCGTGATGACATGCCGCCACCTAAAATAGAATCAAGTACTTTGAATGTGTAATACTTATCATCATGACAGGACACACCTGGAAGACCTATTAACAAGTGCACTTGATCTAACTTTCGGTGCTCCAAATATTCACTACCAGTGTAATCAGCGCCTTCATTTTTTTTTAATTCTTTGGAATGAATTTTTGATAGAGCATCTTTGGTTAATGCAACAATTTCTTCATGCTCAATGTTTCCGGCAACAGCAAGCAACATATTTTCACCAAAGTAATGCTCTCTTGTATAATCATTTAGATCTTCTCGAGTGAAAGAGTTTACCGTCTCTTGTGTGCCTAAAATTGACCTACCAAACGACTGGTCCTTATAAGCTGCTTCCATGTATTTATCAAAAATAATATCACTTGGTGAATCATTAGTTTGAAAAATTTCCTGTATTACAACACCTTTTTCACGCTCTAGTTCATCTTCTGGAAATGTAGAATTCATTAATATATCTATTAATATATCAATGCCAATTGATAAATCTTTCTTGAGAACTTGTGCGTAATAAGAGGTGCTCTCTCTTCCGGTGCTGGCATTAAACACCCCACCTATATCATCAAAAGCTTTGGCAATTTCAAACGCAGTTTTGGTTTTTGTGCCTTTGAAAGCCATGTGCTCTAGGAAATGTGACATCCCACTTTGACTTATGCTTTCGGCTCTGCTGCCGACACCAACTCTGATGTTAAAAGCAACGGAATCTACATCGTGCATATGTTCAGTAATGATACGCAAACCATTATTTAATTTTGTTACTTGAGGTATATTCATCACTAAACCCGTTTTAAATTTTCTTCAGCAAAATCCCAGTTAATTAAATGGTCAAGAAAGACTTTGATATAGTCAACTCTGCGATTTTGGCAATCTAAGTAGTATGCGTGCTCCCACACGTCCATAGTAAGTAACGGTACTTGATTATGGGTTAATGGTAAATCTGCATTTGAAGTTTTGGTAATCTTTAACTTGTTATTTTCCAATACTAACCATACCCATCCACTACCGAATTGATTGACTCCATGTTCAGAGAACATTTCAGTAAACTTATCAAAGCCACCCAAATCATCTTTTATTTTCTTTATAATCAAAGTGTCTTCTTTTGGCTGACCACCACCGTTTTTTTTCATTGAGCTCCAATAAAAAGTGTGGTTCCAAATTTGTGCTGCATTATTAAATATAGGGAGGTCTCCTTGAGCTTTTGTTATTAGCTCTTTAAGTTCCATGTGCTCGTAGTCTTTATCTTTTACCAACGTATTGAGTTTATCTAGATATCCTTTGTGGTGCTTGTTATAGTGAAAATCCAAAGTTTTTGCGGATATGTAAGGTTCCAGAGCTTGTTGCTCATATGGAAGCTCAGGTAAAGTAAAACTCATACTAATCTCCTTATTTTTAAACTTATTGGAATGGTATGATAATATGCACTTTGATGCAACATGTAAAATCTACAGCAGTCTTTTAATTACCCATACTCCAAAATAGAATAGAGGGGTGCTACATACGGTAAAGAGGAATTTAAATGAATAGCTGCTGATAATTATTGCTAACATGCGTTCTATGGGTAAAACATTGAATACGCATAAAATGCTAACAACAATGGACGTATCTATTAGCAAGGAGATAACTGTACTGCCATTATTTCTGAGCCATAAGAAGTTACCATCGGTTATTTTACGTATCCATAAATATAATTTAATATCAATCAGTTGCGCAATATAACATGCAATAATAGATGCAATAAAGTTGACACTATATTTACCAAATACGATATGAAAAACTTCGTTATCAACCTTTGACCATGAAGTAGCATTTAAGCTATCCATTAACATAATAGCTATTGCTATTATTACATTCATTACAATAGCGAGCTTGACACAAAACCCTGCTTTTTCTTTGCCATAAAACTCGGCAATTAAGTCTGTTAATAAAAAAGTCAAAGGATATAATATTGCTCCCACGGATAATTCAAGTGATAAAATGGGTAAAGAAACAAACTTTTGGTATATTAAATTACCAGTCACAATAAGGACTGCAAACAACACACATAGGCAGGTATATATTTTTTCATCTGCTGTCATAAGCAATTTTGCATCTACAGTGAAATCATTATAGCCTATATAATTAATCCTACAATTGTTTGCTTTTTTATGGTTAGGAATGCTAAAAGAAGCGTCATCTTTGATTTTGACGAAAATTTTCCCCTAGTGTTTAATGAATTTCAATAAATTCCTTTTTAAATTTGAGACAAACATACAGTCTGTTAATATGTTTAAATTAAAACCTAAAAGTAAGTTTATGCTTTCTGTTGGAGAAGAAGGTACAATATTATTATATTTTCAAAATGACACCTTAAATAAAAGATACTTTGTGAAGAATAAAAATAGCAATGCAATCGCTGATTTAAAATCATGCCTTGCAGCTGATAAAAAAGCACCTCTGTATTTAACTCTTAATCATCAAGAGCAAAGTTACGCATTACAGTCCATTCCTGGTGTCAATAGAATTAGTGCCTATCTATCAATCAAGACAAAAATGGAACATTTTGCTGATAATCACGATATAAATTCAGCTTTTCTTATTGAAAAACCAAGTAAATTTGACCAGAATTGGTATTATCTTGTTGTCTTATCAAGGGCAAAACACTTAATAGACTATTGGTTGAATGTTTTTATTGAAATAGGCTCAAATTTTAAAGGAATACTAATGTTGCCCATGGAAATGAGTAATATAGCACAAAAGATTTTAGATAAAAATTCCAACGACTGGAAAATTATGGTTACTGCAACCAAAACAGGTGGGTATAGACAAGTAGTGATGAAAAATAATAAAATGGTGTTTACACGTCTAATACCTTTTACTGATGATGAATTACCAGGAATTATTGCAGGTGGAATATATCAGGAAGTACAAAATACTATCCGATCCTTAACTAAATTTGATTTTAAAAGAGATGATCTTATTGACCTTTGCATTGTAGTACAGGAAGATATTAAGGCTAGTTTATCAGTTATTAACTTTTCAGAGAGCAGTGTGAGTATGTTTACTCCATATGAGCTAAGTAAATTGTTAAAATTAGAATTAGCTATAAGTGAAAAGGATAAGTTTTGTGACACTATAATTTTGTTTCATAGTTCTAAAAATAAACCAGTGGCTATATTTCATACAAAAGAAACTAAAGAGTTTTATCTATTTAACTCTTTCTATTTAAACTCTCCACGATTTTTTCCATTTTTTATTCTGACTTTAGTTATAGTCAATGTTTTCTATTTACTGGATTTTTCTTCAAATATTCGTGTTACGAACGATTTGGTGATAAAAGAACAGCTATTAAGCGATCAATTGATAAATTTTAGCCAGAATTACAGTGTAAAAGAGATGGATGAGGTTTACGATTTTATCAACATAAGTAATATTTTATCAAAAATAGAATACTCTCCTCTTGCACAAATTAAATATGTGGAGAAATTAAAAGTACCTCATGTAGAGCTGAAATCTTTTGAGTGGAGTTATGATGAAATAAAAAATTCTATTATTACAAAATTAAAATTCAACTTTCAACCTGATAAAAGTATTTTTGATAAATACAAGAAACTGCAAAAGCGCTTAATTAATAATTTCCGCACCCAAACAGTGAGCATTTCTAATTTACCTGCTACTTTACCCACTGAGGAACAAAATGTAGGTGTTAATGTTGAAATAGAAGAGGCAATATGACTATTTCTCAACTTAAAAGAAAAGCTTTAATTCAGTTTGCATTATACTTTCTGTTATCTGTTGGGCTGACCTTGTTATTAGTGTGTATTATCACTTATAACAAAAAACTCTATGACGAAAATCAAGATGCTATGGATAAAATACATTCTATTAGTGTGCAAATTGTCGAAGCTCATGAAAGAGAGGTTACTCTAAATAAACACTTGAGTTTATGGAAAAGACTTGCTTCTTCAAGCTTGCGTAGTAGTAGATACATTTCTGAACTAAACTTTGAACTCAGTCGGCTATATAAAAAATATTATATATTAAATCCTGGAATATCTATTTCTATACCTGAAAGGGTTGAAGTTCCCTATGCAAGTAAACATACTAAAATAATTAGGAGTAAGGTAACCTTAAGTTTTAGTTCAATAAGCGACAAGCATATTTTTTTGTTTCTACAGTCTATTCCAAGCCTACCTGGTTATGTTATGATTAAGTCTCTTGTCTTGAGTAAGGAAAAGAACATTGATACTATAACTATGAATCAAATCTTGAATGGTGATATGATAGAAATAGTAAGAGCCAATATAGTTTTTGACTGGTATACTGTATTAAAAAATGAGGATTAAATTACTTTTTATTTTTGTATCATTATCCCTTAAGTTTGATGCGTATTGCAGCTGTGAAGATATTGCAGAAAATATAGGAATTTGTAAAGAATACTCTTGTTTGCAGCCTATTGGTAATGAGAATTATATCAAGCATAAAATATTGGGACTGAATAGTGAAAACTTATGTGTATATGTGGAGAAACAAGGTAACGATGAGATGATTTGCTACCACTCTAATCATGGGATGCAGATGGAGAAAAAATATTTTGAAAATGTTTTTAAAACCGGAAATCAAGAAACAGATGATTTTACTGATGTGGTACATTTACGTGCAAAAGAATGTTTCTTTATAAGTGACTACAAGCTAGACTATATGGATCAAAACAATATCATGAAAGAAGCGGTAGATAATGACTTTGGAATTTTATCACAGTATGATGATATAAAAAGTATATTTTTTGATGAAGTTTCGGTTAATAGAATTATTTCTAAGATGGAAAAGTTTAATTTAAAATCTTCGACAACTATAAAGGAGCAAGTAGTAGATGATTTTAATTGTCAGGTAGTGAGACTAGATGCAATTGTACATTTTTCTGCTGATGTATGGAAAATATGGGTAAATGGGAAGTTGTTTATAAATACTAAGGACTTAAAAGTACAGTCAGTAAATGAAGATCATGTAGTTTTTGTTTGGACTGTAGATCGAAAAACATTAAAGAAACAAACTAGTGATTCTCAGAACATATCTTTTGGTAATAACAGTATAAAATTTACGCTTTATCCAAAACAAAAATTTGATTTGGAGAGTTTATCTATAAAATAAATTAAAATATATGCGCTTGTAGCTCAGTTGGATAGAGCGTTGCCCTCCGGAGGCAAAAGTCGTGGGTTCGAATCCCTCCAAGCGCACGCGATGGATTTTTTTCAAAATTCTTTTATTATAGGAAATTTTAGAAGCAGTGCAACTGTGGCGGAAGAAGTGAAATTACCATCAAAAATGGAGTTTTGAAAGAGGTATATTAATAAACCCAATTGAAAAGTAACTTAAAGGAGATAAGATGCAACATTTACAAACTCTACGTTCAATTATATTTATTATAGGAATATTTTTACTATTGTTTGGTTTAACAATGGTTATTCCAATGGTTGTTAACTTTGATCGTGAGTGGAAAATTTTTAGTACTGGAATTATAATCACCTGCACGTTTGGTACACTTTTTACCTTATTAGGCAAAGTAAATAAGCTGCATGGCATATCGGTAGTCTTTATAGCCACTAGTTGCATTTGGATTGTTTTATCTCTGTTTGCAGCTATTCCATTCTACCTTAGTAATTTTAGTTATGTTGATTCATTATTCGAAGCAATATCGGGTATTACAACGACTGGAGCAACTATACTTAACAATGTTGAAACACAATCACCAGGGATACTGCTATGGAGAGCAATGTTACATAGTATAGGTGGCCTTGGTATTATAACAACAGGAATTGCAATTTTTCCAATGTTCAAAATTTTTAGCTTAAATAATTTACTTTATTCGGAATATTCAGATGCTGTAAAAAAAAGACTGCCACATATACGAAGCGTGGTGATTTATATCATGATAATATATTATAGCCTGATTTTGTTATGCATATTTTCCTATTATTTGGCTGGTATGTCACTGTTCGATTCTGTGTGTCATGGAATGTCTACTGTATCAACTGGTGGTTTTGCTAACTATAATGATTCCATAGGGCACTATAACAATCCTATATTGGAAGTTATAACGATTGTCTTTATGATTTTAGGCTCTCTACCTTTTCTCAGTTACTTAAAAATCATAAAACGCTTGGATATTTATCATGATGAACAGGTCTCTTATTTTATTGGAATCACTCTTGTCTCATTTTTATTTGCTGCTCTTTGGTTATATGGAAACGTTGATCTGGAAGTATCAAAATCATTCAGGTACAGCACTTTCACAATTACGTCTTTAGTAACATCCACTGGCTATACAGTTTGCGATTATGTGGGTTGGGGATTTATTTCAGTTTTGACTTTTTTCCTAACCTTTATCGGCGGATGTTGTGGTTCTGCAAGTGGTGGTATAAAAATCTTCCGTTTAATAGTGATTTTAAAATCCATCAAGAATTACTTTCATAATATATTAAATTCAAATACAAATAATAAGATAAAATTCAATAACCAAATCTTAAAGAGCAGTGAAGTCCACTCTGTTTTTATGTTTTTTGCAATTTACATATTAACATTCACTATTGCATCGATAGTAATGTCTTATTTTAGTAATGCTGATTTTGTCACTAGCATAAGTTCGGTTTCTGCTATGCTAACGAATGCTGGTCCAGGATTTAGTAATTTAGTAGGACCTTTAGGTAATTACTCTTCTTTTAGCGATAAGGTAAAATTATTTTTATCCTTGTTAATGCTACTTGGTAGACTAGAAATATTGCCAATTTATTTCTGCATATCTCAGTTAATATTAAAAATTGCCTGCCATAAAGGGTTGTCAAGCAAGCAATTAAAGGATATCAGTAGCTAAATTTCTACTTTTTGTTTACAGTGATAATATAAAACTATAGAATTAAAATTAGAAGGGCGATTAGCTCAGCTGGTAGAGCATCTCGTTTACACCGAGGAGGTCGGCAGTTCAAGTCTGTCATCGCCCATTCTTCGCAATATTAGGTTTTTTTTCTAAATTTGGAGATGTGGTAAATTCTGTGCAGTTCCAGAGAGTGATGGTATCATCATTTAAGGAGTCATTATGGGACCATACAGAACCTGCAATTAAAAAAAGTGGCAAAATGCTCTTCAGAGAAAGTACATGTTAATCATTTGCGTATTACAATACGTTATTAATAACTTTACAAATCAATATAAAATTATAGTATTTTGTAATATTAAATATTACAAAAGGTAGATATATGAGTAAAAAATACAAAGGTGATTTAGCGTTGGAAGCAGCATCTGCAGCAGGGGCTCTTATTGGTCTTGGCTTAAATTTTACAGTTTTGTCACCTTTAGTGATAGGTGGTATTGTGAGTTTTTCATCTATAACAATGTTTCTTGTATTAGTATCATGTTTGTTAGAAGATGTCTTGAAAAGAAATGAAAAGATAAATATACTAAAGCAAATGTAGAATTAAGAGGTAAAAAAATGTATCCAAGTGACATAAGTGACAAAGAATGGGAAATACTAGAGCCATACGTTGCACAAGGGGCAATAGGAAGGCCAAGAAAACACGATATTAGAGCGATTATTAATGCAATAAGATATATAATGAA
>NZ_JACVWV010000159.1 GCF_014534705.1 Wolbachia endosymbiont of Pentalonia nigronervosa
ATAATGCAAGAGCACAGAAGAAAATTATCGCTATAGCCAATGATGATGCGTACTCTGCTGCATATGCAATTGCTTCAAGCGCTGAAAAGGTTTTTGTAAGCAGAACTTCAGGAGTAGGAAGTATAGGGGTAATAGCAAGTCACATCGATCAAAGTGGGTTTAATGAAAAGCAAGGTATCAAGTACACCACAATCTTTGCAGGTAGCCGAAAGAACGATTTAAATCCACATGAACCAGTTACTTCAGAAAGTTTAGAAAATCTACAAAATGAAGTAAATCGCTTATATGAAATGTTTTCCCAGCTCGTAGCACGCAATAGAAATCTTTCTGTAGAAGCAATTAAAAACACTGAAGCAGGGCTTTATTTTGGGCAAAATGCAGTGGAAATAGGCCTTGCAGATGGAGTTACAATATTTTCTGAATTTATCAATAAAGGAGACAAAACTATGACAGAACAACTTAAGGCAGAGCAACCTAGAGAACAAGCTACATCGGAAGATTTAATTGCAAAGTATAAAAAATACCAAGCTGAAGTACTGGAAATAGCAAGGTTGTGTAACTTGTCCAAAATGCCAGAGAAATTATTAGAGTTTGTTGAGCAAGGAAAAAATGTTGAAGAAGCGCGAGATATTTTAATGTCAATTCTGGCAGAACGAACAACAAAGACTGAAATTTTAAGCACAATACCACAAAGTTCATCAGAGGACTTAATGATGCAGGCAGCTAAAACCCGCCATAATAGCTAATTATAAAGTAGTACCGTGGCATACAAACACAGAACCGCCGTATATAACACTAGACCTTCTGCAAAACGTGAAACTTAGCTTGGAAGGTTTCTCTTCATATTTTTTAAAAATTTTCTTGTTTAGAGCGCCGTAGAGAAGCAAAGTCACACATGGGATAGGTTTTTGTACCCCCCAAAAAGAATTTGACGTTTATTTCTTTGTTTCGCAGAAGGTCTACTTAATAAAAGCGGCGGTAAAACAATTAAGGAGGAGAAACGTTTATGAGTTGTATAATTGAACAAAATAACCTAGGTGACCTATTAAAGTACGAGGCATCAAATCTTTACTCAAGAGAGCAAATAACAGTAGCCAAGGGGCAAAACCTAAAGCTAGGAGCAGTAGTTGGCTTAGATAGCAAAGATAATCTAATTAAAGTCTTAAATCCAACTGCCACAGATGGCACGCAAACAGCAATAGACAAGTAATTTAAATGCAAAAGAAAACACCAAAGCGGTAGTAATTACCAGAATAGCTTTGCTTGCTGATCATGCTATTGTCTGGCCAACAGGTATCACAGAAGAGCAGAAAACCAAGGCTATC
>NZ_JACVWV010000160.1 GCF_014534705.1 Wolbachia endosymbiont of Pentalonia nigronervosa
CTACTTGTTTGTTGTTTTCGAAACGCATATAAATAGACATATTTTCCTCCTTCTTACTTCCAAATTTCAAACGTATTAGTAAATCCTGGGCATTGCCAAGCTTTAAGTGTTCTTTCTACATCTACCTCAAGTCCAGTGGTCAAAAAATTGCTGCGAAAATTGTATATTCCCCACTGCATAAATTGTGCATAATAGTTACTACTACTCGTGTAATAATATGGTGACGTGTAAAGTAAAATCACAACTGTTTTATTAGCTGGAATGACAACATTTCCTGAAGCTAAAAATCCACTGTTTGTGCTTCCAAGGTTATAAATATTTTTCCAGCTAATCGATGATATTTGTGCCTTATTAGTATTGGTATTATCAGGTGTTCCCACAAATGCTCCCATTCCTTCGTATCCTGAATACCAATGTGATGAACCAACAAAGTTTATTGTTCTTGTTATCTCACTATTTGTGGTGTTTTTTACAAATATTACTCCCAGTAATGCATATGGATAAGAGTACTCATTTGAAGAAACTGCATAACGCGTATACAGCTCTCTATAGATAAATGTTCCATTTTTCCCTTGCAAGAAACTTAATTGTGGCGGTTTATAAAATGAAACATAACTTGTGTCATAGCTATGCGCACCTGTAAGCAAGCAAAACATGTTATTAGTTTTTTCTGTATTAATGTACCATTGTCCTAATTCACTTGTGAAATGACCATAACCCCAGCTATAGTCATTGTATCTGCTCAATATTCCAAACAGGAAAGGTTGTGATCCAGACTGAATAACCCCTCGGGACTGTACTTCCTTCATTATTGAAGAATCTTTAGGAAGGTCATTAATAGCTTTAAGTGTGTTTTTTATACTACCAAGATCTGTTGTGCTATTTATTGCAGCAATATTGGCATCTTTTTTGGTGTCAAGAATTGATAGGCTTTTTAACTCCTGGTCATTTATTTTCTTTAACGATTTTCCCTCCAATTCAGAGATTGCCGCTAACGCATTGGTTTTATTGGTATCTAATTTACTTAAATGACTTGTTGTGCTATCAAGCAGTTCTTTCAATTTTACATCAGTCATCTGCACAATATCAAATACAGTACTCTGCCCAGCTATAGACTCTAATGCCTTGGCCAAATATGCTACCTTATCAGGCGTTGCATCTTGAGATAAATCCTTAATTCTTTGATGTAATGCGTATACTACTTCTTTTGCGATAGTCATCTCTTAATTTCCCCACAATTTTAACAGTTTTTCAAAACTAAATCTTTCAAAGTTACCCTTCAGCTCATCATGTTCATTTTCCCTAC
>NZ_JACVWV010000161.1 GCF_014534705.1 Wolbachia endosymbiont of Pentalonia nigronervosa
CATTATATATCTTATTGCATTAATAATCGCTCTAATATCGTGTTTTCTTGGCCTTCCTATTGCCCCTTGTGCAACGTATGGCTCTAGTATTTCCCATTCTTTGTCACTTATGTCACTTGGATACATTTTTTTACCTCTTAATTCTACATTTGCTTTAGTATATTTATCTTTTCATTTCTTTTCAAGACATCTTCTGAGATGAAAGAAAAATTTCCAAACATTGAAGCAGTGTATTTTGAGGAAGTGAGAAGACATTTAGGAACTGATGCAGCACATATCTATGGAGGGTTTTTAGCTCACTTGACTGCTTGGTGTGAGGAAAATGATATCCCATTTCAAGGTGTTCCGGTTAAGACTATCAAACGTTTCATAGCTGGTACCGGCAATGCAGATAAGAAAAAAGTGATTGAAGAAGTGAAGAAAAAAGGTTTTAATCCGATAGATGATAATGAGGCTGATAGTCTTGCTTTGATGATGTGGGTTAATAAAGAGTATGAAGATATAAAGAAATGTTTTTAAGTTTTAAAGAAATACTATTAAATATTTTTACATACTCAGACTAGAAATCATATCTTAAATTACTAAATAATAATCTTAAATAAGAAACAAAATAAATGAATAATTTAACTATAATAATAAATAAATCGCCATATATTAACTCTTTTTATTAAAATATTAGGGTCCTTCTCTCCTTACACGCGAACTGGGTGGATCGACCTCGGGCTTTTTTTAGCGTCAGAATGATTTAAAATGTTAACTCTGTGGTAAATAATGAATTTAGAACTGCACTACTATCCAATCAAAAACCTCACCGAATATGACCGTAATCCCCGGAAAAACGACGTTGTGGTAAACAAAATGTGTGCGTCTATTCGGGAATTTGGCTTTCGCATTCCAATAGTTGCAAAAAGCGATGGTACGGTGGTTGATGGCCATTTAAGGCTAAAAGCAGCAAGAAAACTTGGCATGGAAGAGGTACCTGTGATCTTAAGTGATAATTTAAGTGAAGCACAAACTAAAGCTTTTAGGTTACTTGCCAATCAATCAGCAAATTGGGCAGCTTGGGATGATGATCTTTTGAAACTTGAGATTCAGGACCTTGAAGACTTAAATTTTGATCTGAAGTTAACTGGGTTTGAACTGGAAAAAATCCAACGTTTTCTTGACAATGTTGATGGAGAAAGCGGCGAAGAAGAAGATTTATCTCACTTAGATAGCGATAATAAAAAGGTAGAAATAACAAAACCTGGAGATCTTTGGGTTTTAGGTGATCATCGAATTTACTGTGGGGATAGCAGGT